>PTLK01000082.1 GCA_002938075.1 Alphaproteobacteria bacterium MarineAlpha3_Bin3 | reverse complement strand
TCCGAGGCCAGGTTTTCGATTTCGGCGCGCATCTTGGCACCCTTCGGTGGGGACGTGGCTCGTTTTTATCCGGCTTCCCGACCCAGGACAAGCCCTCCGGGACATCCGAAAGACGCCTATGCTAAAATAAAGCGAAATTTCCGGTCCATCGTAAAATGTCGTGTCCAGGGGGTGTTTCGGTATGCAGCGATTTGTTTTTCTGGCGGTCCTTGCCGCCCTGTTCCTGGGACATTTTGGTTAGCACGCGAAAGCGGGCGACTTCAGGGATGCCATGGTGCAGGGAAAGGCGCTTCAGAAGGCGGGAAAATTCGCCGAGGCGATTCCGTATTTCGAACAGGTGGTCGATTACGGAGAAGGAAGGTTCGGCGACGGCCACCCGAAATTGGCCAAGGCCCTGGAATGGCTGGCCAATGCTCACCGCCAAGCCAGGAACCTCGAGAAAGCGGGGCCGCTTTACAAGCGCGCCCTGGAGATTTGGCAGAACACCAGGGGACCCGGCCACCCCAAGGTCGGCAAAATCCTTAATTCGTTGGGAACCCTGTACCGGAAACAGGGCCGATACGGCGAGGCGGAAAAGACCCTGAAGCGCAGCCTCAAGGTGCTGGAAAACAAATTGGGGAAAGACCACCCCCAATACGCCAAGACCCTCGACCAACTGGGAAGCCTCTATCGGGAACTGGGCCGTTTCGAAGAGGCGGAAAAGGTCCTCAAGCAAGCCCTGGCCATTCGCCAACGGCGCAAGGGGCCTGAACACAAAAGCGTCGGGCAGTCGCTCCACAACCTGGCCAACATTTACCGCCAAATTGGCCGGTATGCGGAAGCCGAGGATTTCTACCCCCGGGCGCTGGCGATCCTGGAAAAGACCCTCGGCGCCGAACACAGCGGCCTGGCCAAGACCCTCGACCGGTTGGGCGACCTGTACCGGCGACTGAAGCGTTTCGAGGCCGCAGAAAAAGCGCTCCTGCGCGCCTTGAACATCCGCCAACGCACCAAAGGCGAGAATCACAAAAGCGTCGGGCAGTCGAAGCACAACCTGGCCAACCTCTACCGCGACACCCAAAGACCCGCCAAGGCCGAAAAGTTCTACCCCCAGGGAATCCAGATCAAGGAAAAGGCCCTGGGCCCGGACCATTCGTCCGTGGCCAAGGCCATCGCCGACTACGGCCGGCTCAGGCTTGACCAGGGCAAGAACGACGAGGCGGTACCCCTGTTCAAGCGGGCGCTCCGGGTCCAGGAGAAGGCGTTGGGCCCTGAACATGCCGCCGAATGACACCGAAAACCGCCAAAATTACAGAGTAATACAGAGAAAACACCGACCCGTCAGCCACCCAATGACCACCGAATGCCGACCGATGCCCACCGATGCCTACCGTGGGAATCCAGCCGCCGGGAACGCCGGCTCTCTGGGGTTCTGTTGGGCGCTCAGTAAAGCCCGCCGGTGCCGGTCACCGGCTGGCGGTCGCCGCCGGACCAGCTTTGCCCTTCCAGGACTTCCGAGCGCCCGGAAGGGATGGTACCCGGCTTGAAGGCTTCGAGGATGACGTCTTTGTCCCCCGGGCGCGCCAATTGGCCGGTGGAAACGTTGACCCGCACCAGGCGGATGCCCGGCGGGATGCGGAACGGAATCGCGGCTTTGTCCTTCAACGCCGCCGCCATGAAGTCGCGGAACACCGGCGCGGCGACGCTGGAGCCGGTTTCGTGGCGGCCGAGCGGCTTCGGTTTGTCGAAGCCGATGAAAACGCCGACCGCCAGATCGGGCGTAAAACCGATGAACCAGGTGTCCAATTCCCTGTTGGTGGTCCCGGTCTTGCCGGCCAAGGGTTTGCCGACCGCCCGGACTCGTCTTCCGGTGCCCCTCTTGATGACGCCCTGGAGCATGGTCACCACCTGATAGGCGCTGCCCGGCTCGGTCACCGGGGGGCGGGTATCGGCGATCTCCGGCACCGGCTGGCGGGTCCAGTAGGTGGCCCGGCAGTGGGGGCAGTTGCGCCGGTCATGGCGGAAGATGGTTTCGCCGTGGCGGTCCTGGATGCGGTCAACGAGGGTCGGGGTGATGCGCTTGCCGCCGTTGACCAGCATCGCATAGGCCGTGGTCAGCCTGAGCAGCGTCGTCTCCCCGGCGCCCAGCGCCATGGACAGTGTGCGCGGCATGGTGTCGACGATGCCGAAGCGTTCGGCGTATTCGGCAACCCTCTCCATGCCGATGGTCTGCGCCAGGCGCACGGTCATCAGGTTGCGCGATTTTTCGACCCCTAAGCGCATGGTCGACGGGCCGTAGAATTTTTTCATGTAGTTGGCGGGCCGCCATTTCGGCAATCCCGGCCCCTGGTCGATGACGAAGGGCGCGTCCAGGATCAGGGTCGACGGCGTATACCCGGCGTCCATGGCGGCCAGATAAACGAAAGGCTTGAACGCCGAGCCCGGCTGCCGCATGGCCTGGGTGACGCGGTTGAACTGGCTGCGTTCGTAGGCATAGCCGCCGGCCATGGCCAGGATCCGGCCGGTGTGGGGGTCCAGCGCGACCAGGGCGCCTTCGATGTCGGGCAACTGACGCAGGCCGTAGGTTCCCTTGGCAACCGGCTTGCCCTTGGCGTTGGCGGTCACCGGATCGACGGCGATGACGTCGCCGGGGGCGAGCACGTCGGCCGGGTTTGTTACCTTGGGGCCGCGCTTCTGGCCCTTTTTCCAAGGTTTTGCCCATTTCATTTCGGCCAGCGGAATGCGCCCCGTGGTGCCGTTTCCAAGGCCGATCACGGCGCCGTCGATGTCGAGGCCGATGACGACCGCCAGCCGATGCTTGCCCAGCCCCTTGACCGGGGCGGCGTTGAACAGTTCGCGCCGCCAGTCGCCGGCAATATCGAGCCGCGTGCCCTCGGCCAGCCGCGCGATCGGCCCGCGCCAGCCGTGGCGGCGGTCGTAAGCCTCGAGTCCTTCTCGGAGCAGCCTGTCGGCGATCGCCTGGAGGGCGGGATCGACGGTGGTGCGCACCGACAGCCCGCCCTTGTACAGCTCCTCCTCGCCGAATTGCCGTACCAGTTGGCGGCGCACCTCCTCAGCGAAATATTCGGCGGTCACGTATTCGGTGGCCGAGCGCCGGCGGACCCTGAGTTCCGCCTGTTCGGCCTTCGCTGCCTGCGTCTCGTCGATGTAGCCTTCGGCCAGCAACCGCCCGATCACCCAATCGCGCCGGGCCTTGGCGGCCTGCGGCTTGTTGACCGGGTTGTAGTTGTTGGGCGCCTTCGGCAGGGCGGCCAGGAACGCCGCCTCGGCGATGGTCAGGTCGTCCATCGATTTGTCGAAGTAATTGAGCGCCGCCGCGGCGACGCCATAAGACCCGAAGCCGAGGTAGATCTGGTTCATATAGAGCTCCAGGATGCGATCCTTGGAAAGGGCGCGTTCGATGCGGAAGGCCAGGATCGCCTCCTGGATCTTTCGGCGCCACGACAGCTCGTTGGTAAGCAGGAAGTTCTTTGCCACCTGTTGGGTGATGGTCGAGGCGCCGACCGGGCGCTTCGAGGTGCCGATATTCTTGACGTTGATAAACGCCGCGCGGAGGACGCTCAGCACATCGACGCCCGGGTGGATGTAGAAGTTCTTGTCCTCGGCGGCCAGGAACGCCTGCACCACGCGCCGTGGCATCGCCTTGATCGGCACGAAGACCCGTTTCTCGACCGCGTATTCGGCCAACAGCCGGCCGTCGCCGGCGTAAACCCGGGTCATGACCGGCGGCTCATAATCGGCGAGCTGCTGGTATTCGGGAAGGTCGCGGCCGTAATTGTGGAAAATGAACAGCATCCCACCGGTGCCGGCCAGCGCGAAGATGAACAAAATTCCCAATAGGGTCAGAAACGCTCTAAACATGGAATCCCAAGGCCGTTTCGGTCCGGGTCCTTCGGTCCTGATGGCGGCAACAAACGGCGGCACCAAGCCCGGGGACCATCATACCACATGTCCGCCGGACACGTTCGAGTCACTAAAGGGGGAAAATATGGCGACCGTATGGCCGCCTATTTGCGCGTCGCTTCCTCGATGCGGGCGAAATAGGCCTCCGCGGACCGGACTACCGTGGCCGCAAGGCGGGAGCGGTATTTGCGCGAACGCAAGGCGCGCTCGTCGGCGGGGTTGGACAAAAACCCCATCTCGAACAGCACCGAGGGGACGTCCGGAGCCTTGAGGACGGCAAATCCGGCGAATCGGTGGCTGTTTCGGAGAACCTTGGTGTGGCGCCTGAGCTCCTTAACCAGGGCGGCGGCGAAACGGGCCGATTGGTTCATCGATTCCCGCTGCGCCAGGTCGATCAGGATGCTGGTCACCTCGGGCGTCTCGTGGGTCAGATCGACGCCGGCGATGAGGTCGGCCTTGTTTTCCTTCTCCGCCAATTCCTGGGCCTCCCCGTCCGAGGCCTTTTCCGAAAGGGTGTAGACCGCGGAGCCCTTGATTTTTTTGTTGCGGACGCTGTCGGCGTGAATGGAAATGAACAGCTCGGCCTTGGCGTCGCGGGCCATCTGCACCCGGTCGCGCAGGCGGATGAAGATGTCCCTGTCGCGGGTCAGCAGGGCCTTGAAACGGCCCGTCCTTTCCAGACGTTTCTTGAGTTCGCGGGCCATCGACAACGTCAGATGCTTCTCGTAGATGCCGGAGATTCCGATGGTGCCGGGATCGGCACCGCCGTGGCCGGGATCGATGACGACGACGTGTTTCTTGTCGCGATGTTTCGGTTCCGGCTTGCGCGGTGCCAAACGGAAAGGTGTCGCCTGTTGTCGGGGCGGCTGCAATCCGGACCGGGGTGCCTTCGGCCCCGAGGCAGTGAGGGTGGCGGGGGCGGCAACGGGGTCTGGCCCCTTGACCAGGACCATTTTCTTCTTCGGCGACGTAGCGACAGGGGGCGGCGGGGACGGTGGTGATGGGCGGCTGGCGGTCACCCGGACGGGCGCCTTGCCGGCATTGCGCAGGAACGCTTGCGCGGTCGTCGGCGTCAGATCGATGACCACCCGGAACCCCTTTCCCCCTTGCGGTTCGAGGATAAAAGCCTGGGTGATCGCCGCCGGCGTGCGGATATCGAGGACGACCCGGGAATTGCCGGGCTTGTAGAGGCCGTAGCGCAGTTTCTCGAAAACGCCGGTAGCGCCCGGCAGCGGCCGCGCCGGCAGCCGCCAGCCTACTTCCGGCAAGTCGAGGACCACGCGGGCGGGATTGCCGAGGGTAAAGGCGCTGAACGCCACTTTCCGGGTCAACTCGAAAACCACCCGCGTGGCCCCGCCATGGTCGGCAACACGGATGTCGGTAACCACCGATTCGGCGGCCACGGCCGGCCCCGGGCCGGCGAACCCGGCGGTCAACGACAAGGCCACCAGCGGCCAACGGAAAACCCGACCGAGACCCCACATTTTGTGTAACACCAGCAAGTTACCCCCAAATACAGGACTTATTACAGGGGCCGAAGGACTGCAACAAATTTCCTTCCCGCTATCCCGGCCCCGGCGACCGTTTGCCCCGGTAACGGCAATAAGACGATTGTCGAACCAAAGTCCTACCGTTATGTTAACATCGTGGGGAGAGGCCGTCAGCCGGACAGGTTTCCTTTATCGCTGTTTTTGCCGTCCCGAGCCGTTTTCCCCCATAAACTGATCAGCCCGGGCGCGGGATCGGGTTCCCGCACCTGGTAATTTATTTTGTCCGGGCTTATATACGGAACGTTCGAGGGGCCACCCCTCATAAAATATGGTCTTTTTTCATGCCGGATAGAGCAGCGCGAGCTTATTCACAGACACCCCCGCCCCTGATGGCGACGGGACCGTTCGCAGGCGCCACCGGCGTTTCTAAAACACGCACCTTTTTGCCCGATGCCTCTCCCTCTTGGGGGCCGGGTTCCGGGCAAATTGTGCATCGGAGTTTAAAATTTAATGCCTACCAAAAGAATGCTTATCGACGCATCGCATCCGGAAGAGACCCGGGTAGCGATCGTTATCGGAAACCATCTGGAAAATTTCGACGTTGAGGTTGAATCCCGAAGGCAGCTAAGAGGCAACATCTATCTTGCGAAGGTAACCCGGGTCGAACCGTCCCTACAGGCGGCGTTTGTCGATTACGGCGGTAACCGCCACGGGTTCCTGGCGTTCAGCGAAATCCATCCCGATTACTATCAAATTCCGGTCGCCGACCGCGAAAAACTGCTGGCCGAACAGCAGGCGGCGGAGACTGAGGCCGAGGCCAAGGCCCTGGACGGCGGCGGCGAGGATTCCGACGCCGCCGGCGTCGAGACCCTGGGCGGCGACGATTCCGAGGAGGTCGAGGCCCGCCGCCCGGCGACGCTCAGGCGCAGATATAAAATCCAGGAAGTCATCAAGCGCCGTCAGATCCTGCTGGTGCAGGTCGTCAAGGAAGAACGGGGCACCAAGGGCGCCGCGTTGACGACGTATTTGTCGCTGGCCGGGCGGTATTGCGTGTTAATGCCCAACACCGCCAGGGGCGGCGGCATTTCCCGCAAGATCAGCACCGGCACCGACCGCAAACGTCTGAAAACGATCCTCGGCGGCCTCGGCATTCCCAAGGGGATGGCGGTGATCGTGCGGACCGCCGGGCAGAAGCGAACAAAAGCCGAAATCAAGCGCGATTACGAATACCTGATGCGGGTGTGGAGCTCGGTTCGCGACGTCACCCTGGAATCCATGGCCCCTTGCCTGGTCCACGAGGAAGGCAATTTGATCAAGCGCTCGATCCGGGACCTTTACGACAAGGACATCGATGAAATCATCATCGAAGGCGAAGCCGGCTACCGCCTCGCTAAGGATTTCATGAAGATGCTGATCCCCAGCCATACAAAACGGGTGCAGCCCTTCAAGGAAACCAACAAGCAACTGTTCCAGCATTTTTCGGTGGAAGGCCAGTTGGACGGCATGCACTCCCCCACCGTACAGTTGAAGTCAGGTGGTTATATCGTCATCAATCCGACCGAGGCGCTGGTGTCCATCGACGTCAATTCGGGCCGCGCCACCCGGGGCCGCAACATCGAGGAAACGGCCTTGAAAACCAACCTCGAGGCGGCCGACGAAATCGCCCGGCAGCTGAAGCTCCGGGACCTAGCCGGCCTGATCGTCATCGACTTCATCGACATGGAAATCCACCGAAACCAGGTCAAGGTGGAACGCCGGATCAAGGACGTTATGGGTTCCGACCGCGCCCGCATCCAGATCGGCCGCATCAGCCCCTTCGGGCTGTTGGAACTTTCCCGCCAACGGCTGCGCCCGAGCCTGATCGAAACCAGTTCCGAACCCTGCCCCTACTGTGAAGGAACGGGCATTCGCCGGTCTACGGATTCGGCGGCGCTTCATCTTCTCCGCGCCCTCGAAGAAGAAGGAATGCAGAAACGCTCGAAGGCGATAAACGTCGCCATCCCCTCGTCCGTGGCCCTTTACATCCTCAATAACCAGCACCCGGCCCTGGCGGACCTCGAAAACAAATACCAGTTGGCGGTGACCCTGGAGACCGATGACACCCTGATCCCGCCCGATTACCGGATCGAACGGGTCGATGGCGGCAAGGGCCTAGGCAGAGGCGAGGCGGCCGGCACCGGCGGCAGGGATGCCCCGGGGGAAGGCGGCAGTCGGCGGCGCCGTTCCCGGCGCCACCGGCATGGCGAGGATACCACCGTGAGCGTGGCGGACGAAGCCAAAACGGCCGAGCCCCCGGAAGACGCCCCTGAAGAGCCGGTCGCCGAAAAAGCCGCCGAGTCTAGGCCGGAGTCTGACCAAGTGGCGCCACCCACCCACGCCAAGCGCCGCCGCCGTGGCCGCCGCGGGGGACGGCGGCGGGGCCGTAAAC
>PTLK01000081.1 GCA_002938075.1 Alphaproteobacteria bacterium MarineAlpha3_Bin3 | reverse complement strand
CGTAGTGTGAAGCGTCGAGTGTCGCCTTGAGATGGGACACCAACGGGTACATGGCGGAAAGAATAGAAATGACGAAACCGTAACCGCCTTCTTTATACCCCTTGCGCATGATAAAACACTTCCAGAATCGGGATCCCATCTTCCGTACCAACGTCGCCAGGGAAAAGTGTTCGGCTTCTCCGCTATCCCGAAGATCAAGCGCGCGAAAGGTCGTGTTTCGATCAAAACGCCGGATTAAGTCAGACAGGTTTTTCGCCATTCGGTGAACGATAGGATTGGTCAAGCGGGGACCTTTTCGGCCTGAAACGGTCAAGTGGGGGTGCGCTCGCTGACAACCCCACGTCTTGGTCCCCTTTCGAAACAGCATAGGCTTAATATCTGGCCCCATGGCTGCCATCCAACCGTAGCGAACCAACTGCTCACCCACGTAATTATCCACCGGGACATCGAAAATATCGTAGGTAGACTTCATCACCATCCGCTTCACCTCGGCCGCCAATTCCGGTGTTATCAACTCGTCGGCATCAACCTCAAGAATCCAATCCCCGCGGCAGAACTGGATGCCCTGGTTACGTCGGTCGCCTTCTATATCCCATTCACCCTCGAGGATTCGATCAGTGTAATTGGACACGATTTCTTTCGACCCGTCGGTGCATTTGTCCAGCACGACGGCTATCTCATCGGCGAAGGTAAGACAAAGAAGGCAGTCGTCGAGAATGGCTTCCTCGTTATGGGCTACGACCAGAGCCGATATTTTGACATCGCGCATAAAGCCGCCCTCTCATGGCGGAGCAACTCACTCCCGCCACACGCCAACATCCAACGTGGTAGCTTTCTGGTCAACATCGGCAGTTGTTAATGTCCGCTTTTGGCTATTAGCGGACATTTGGCTCGGCTCTGATTTATGTCCGCTTTACCCCCGAAAGCAGACATAACCAAAGGGTGCGATTAATGTTCGGTTTTGACCCGAAGCGGACATGAGAGAAACCGTTCGCTATGAAGGTTATAATCGAGGGCGAAAAAGGAGAACACCCATGTGGCAAGGTACTGTCGAATCTCTGCATATCGTTGCCGAGAAGTCCCAACCCATGACAACGGTGGAGACGATCCACGCCATTCCCGGCCGGGGCCTCGAAGGCGACCGTTACGCCAACGGGAAAGGCACCTATTCCAACAAGCTGGAGGAGGGCCGGCAGGTGACCCTATTCGAGCAGGAGACGCTGGAGGCGTTGCACCGAGACCACGGCATTGCGCTCGAGCCGCGTGAGACGCGGCGCAACGTGATCACCCGGGGGGTGCCGCTCAATCACCTGGTCGGCCAGCGATTCCTGGTCAGCGACGTGCTGCTCGAGGGCATGCGGTTGAACAAGCCATGCCGGTACCTGGAGGACCTTCTAGGCATCAAGGGCCTATTCAAGGCCCTCATTCACCGGAGCGGCCTCAACTGCCGGATCCTCACCGAGGGTGAAATCCGTGTTGGCCATACCGTTCGGCCAGTCGAGGGACCGGATGTGTGATTTTGAGAGGCAATGCTTGAATAGCCGCTTCTGATGCAGTGCTCAGCTCCTGCCCAATGGCATCAAGGTGCTAATATAAGATTACTTTCTTGAACCGACGTAAGTCCGTTTCTGGCTGTTAGCGGACATTCACAACACCGATCCTCTGCCAACCCATTTGCAGGAGCCCCACCATGACCATCGAACACCTCGATTCCAGCGAGATTTTGAGTCAAGCTGTTGTCCACGGCGATACAGTCTACCTCTGCGGCCTCACCTCGACAGACCGCGAACTCGACGTTTCTGGCCAAACCGAAGAAGTCCTGGCCAAGATCGACGACCGATTGGCCAAGTGCGGCAGTGACAAGTCTCAGCTGCTGAGCGCCACCATTTATCTCACTGAAATAAAGTTGAAGCCCGCTATGAACGAGGTTTGGAAGGCCTGGTTCGGTGATCTAAACCGTCCGACCCGAGCGTGTATAGGTGGCGTCGAGTTGGAGCCGGACGTTTTGGTGGAAATCGTCGTCAGCGCGGCCAAGTAGGTGGAGTGACCCCGGCCAGGTTGAGGGCGTCGGCGTTGTCAGGCTCGGCCGCCAGAACCCGTTCGCAAAGGCTAAAAGCTTCTTCGGGACGTCCGGCCCGGAGGGCGGCGGTGGCCGCGGCCAGGGGATCGCTCAAGGGATCACCAAGGGAATCGCCAGCACCGATGTCCGGCGCCGGGCCAAAGGGGGGCGCCCAGGGGAACGACAAGGGGCCCGGAGAAAGGCGCTTTATTTTCGCCTTCCTTGCCAGTGTCGATCGCTTTTTGCCTTTTTTCGGTTTTTTCATCGCCGACCTTGATTCGCCAATCCTATTTCGGGCTCTCCTTATCTTCCCCCTCGCCGACGGATTTAAACCACCCCTTGAACGCCTGGGTCAGGTTGCCGCGGTCTTCCTCGGACGCGGTGACGTAGACGGCGGCCCAGACCAGGAACGTAGCCAGGAAAAAACCCGTCAAAAGCCCGGGGAGCCGCGGCTGCACGCGGCTTTGAAACCACCGTCCGAACGGGTCTTCCGGATTGCGGACTTTGCGGCGGATGATCACCCCGGCAACCACGAGGGCGGCCATCAGGGCAAGGAACAGCCAGTCCAACGGAATGCCTCCTGCGAATCACCACTAGAGTGCCATCCGGTTAATTGGAACCATCTGACCGGTTAGCGCCCTAGACGGAAGTTACGGCCGCATCACATCTCCGGCGACGACGCCGCCGAGGATCACCGTTCCCAGCCCGACCATGCCTTGCAGCGTCCAGTTTCCCCAGGTCAGCGTCGTTGCCGTATAAGCCAAGGGAACCGCGATCGCCGCTGATAACGCCGCCATGCCGATGATCGAGCCGGCGCCGAAAAGAACCACGTAAAGCAGGCCCAAGGGCGCCGGGCCCACCGAGGCCGCCGTCAACACCAACAGCGCCGCCGAACCCGCCATCCCGTGCATCATGCCGACCAAAAGCGTCCGCAGGGGCAACCGGCCCGGATGCGCGTGCTGGTGACGGTCCGGATCGTGCCGTCTCGGTTCGCCCCGGTGAGAGTGGGCGTGCAAATGGGTAACGCCGTCATGGTGTCGGTGAAGGTGGAAATGAACGCGGTCGCGCGCCAAGCGAATCAATACATGCCCGCCAAGGAAAATCAGCATGACGCCGACGGCGGTTTCCAGGCCATGCGCCAGGGTCTCCGGCATGGCCGCGCCAAGCATAACGGCGCCACCACCAAACACCAACAATGTCAGGGTGTGTCCCATTCCCCAAACCACGCCGTGCTTGACGATCCGCCGAACCGAACTTTCGTCCGACGAAATGCTGGCCACCGCCGCCACGTGGTCCGCTTCCAGCGTGTGGTGCATGCCGATAAAGAACCCGAGAAACAGAATCGACGCCATAGACCCTCCCCATTTCTAAAAACTGTACCTTTATTTCCCAGGCCGGGAAACAGCCGCGAGCGGGTTCCGCACTGGTTTCCCTTGCCGCCCAAGAGGCCTCAGTCCCCCATCAAGTGCAGCGTCAATTGGCGTTTGTGCGGCCGGGTGCGGTGTTCGAACAGGTAAATTCCCTGCCAGGTGCCGAGCGCCATGCGGCCGTCGGTAACGGGAATGTTCAGCGACGTCTGGGTCATGGCGCTTTTGATATGGGCCGGCATGTCGTCCGGGCCTTCGGTCCCGTGGCGGTAGAGGCTCGGGTCTTCCTTGACCAGGGTCTTGAAGAAGGTCTTCAGGTCCCGCATCACGTCCGGGTCGGCGTTTTCCTGGATCACCAACGACGCCGAGGTATGGCGGATATAGACCGTCAGCATGCCGGTACCGACGCCCTGCCCGGCAACCCAGCGGGCGACGTCGTCGGTGACCTCGGTCAACCCCTGGCCGGCGGTGTCAAAGGAGAGTGTGCCCTGCGCCTGTCGCATGGGTCATTATACCAAGAATCAATCCCCCCGTTCGCCGTCCAGAAGCTTTTTCTTGCGCCCCAGCCCCCAACGGTAACCGGTGAGTTTTCCGCCCGTGCTCACCGCCCGGTGGCAGGGGATGACAACCGCCACCGGGTTGGTGGCGCACGCCCGGCCGACGGCGCGGGCCGCGCCGGGCTTGCCGAGGACGGCGGCGATGTCCTTGTAGTACCGGGTCTGGCCCTTGGGGATGTCCCGCAGGCATTCCCATACCCGCCACTGAAAGGCGGTGGCGCGGACGTCCAGGGGCAGGTCCAGATGCGGCAGTTTTCCCGACAGATAGCCGAGCACGGCCCCGAGAGGACCCTTCAGCCGGCCGCCGTCGCGGACGATCTCGGCGGCTGAGCAATCGTCGCCAAGGGCCCGTTCCAGCGCCCCGTCATTATCGCCGAGGGCGACCATGCAAACGCCCTTTTCCGTCGCCGCCACCAGCAGCCTTCCCAAGGGGCTTGCGGCGGTGGCGAAGGCAATTTCGGCCCCGCGGCCTCCCCGGGCATAGCTGGCCGGCGTCATGCCGAGATGCGCCGGGGCCTTTTCGTAAAGCCGGCTGGAAGACCCGTAACCGGCGTCGTAGAGGGCCGGCGCGACTGCACCGCCTTGCTTGAAGCCCGCCTTCAGGCGCTTCACCTGCAAGGCTTCCCCGTATTGGCGCGGCGAGATGCCGACCAACGTCTTGAACAGGCGTTGCAGGTGATGAGAACTGAGACCGGTTTCACAGCCAAGCCGGGCCAGCGTCGGGAGGCCGCCATCAGCCGTCCCGGCCGTCTCGATCACTCGGCAGGCCCGGCGCACGGCATCCAGGCGCGGGTCCGCCGCCGTCTTATTCTGGGGCCGGCAGCGCTTGCAGGCCCGGAACCCGGCCTGCTCGGCGGCCTCGGGCACGGCGAAGAACCGCACCCTTTCAGGCCCCGGCTTGCGGGCCGGGCACGACGGACGGCAATAGATGCCCGTCTACGTGACCCCATAGACGAACGTCCCGTCGACGCCGCCGTCCCGGTCCAGCACCTGTTGCCAGCGGGGATCGGCGATTATTGGAATTTCGTGATCGTCCCTCATGGCGGCCATGGTAACGCCGGATGGAGGGACAAATCTATCCGAAGCTTGCGCTTGAACTTTGCCTCAGCCGTAGCGGTGCAGCGCCTCGCCGTTGCGCCTCAGCCATTCCCGGGACGCCTCCATGTCGGGTGTCAAAGTCTTCACCAAGCGCCAGAATTTCGGCCCGTGGTGGGGCTCGGCCAGGTGCGCCACCTCGTGGGCGACGACGTAATCGAGCACCGTTTCCGGCGCCATCACCAACCGCCAGCAGAAAGACAGGTTGCCGTCGGCCGAGCACGAGCCCCAGCGGCTTCGGGTGTCGCGGATGGTGATGCGGCCCGCCGTCCGGCCCAGGGCGGCGGCCTTGTCGCCGACCAAGCGGCCGATTTGCGACCGGGCTTCCTTGCGCAGCCAGTCGCGAAGACGCCGGGCCAGGTGTTCGGGCCCCCCGGCGACCAGGATTTCGTTGCCTTGGCGCCGGACCACGCCGCGCCCATCCAGGACATGGCGAATGGTGTGGTCCACCCCGCCCAGGGGGACCCTGGCGCCATCGGCAAAGGCGACGCGGGGGGGCAGCCCGCCGAGCCGCTCAAGCACCCAGGCGGCCTTTTCATGGATCAGGTCCAAGCCTTCGCGGAGCGGCGTGCGCCGGGGCAGGGTCACGGAAACGCCGTCGCCGTTGCCGTTCCGGTCGTTGATGCGGAGGATGATGCGACGGGCCCGGGTGTTACGGTAAAGCCTGACGGGGACCCGTTTCCCGCCAAGTTCGACGAAGGTTTCCCGGACCGGGGGGGCCATCCCGGTTACGCCGCCAGGGGCAGTTGGAAGCCGATGGCGTCGAAGTCCCGGAACAGCTTCTCCTTGTCGGCGTCGTTCATGGGCATCAACGGCGGGCGGATATTGAGCCAGGCGTCGTTGCCTGAATGCCGCGCCATCAACGTCTTCAACGCCGTCGACAGCGGGAACTGGCAGACCACCCGGCGGACGGCGCAAAGCTTCTCGTTGACCGCCTGGATGTCGCCGCCTTTCAGCCAGCCGCCATAGACCTCCGCCGCCAGCACCGAGGCGACGTTGGCGCACGCCGTGATGCAGCCGGCGCCGCCAGCCTCCAACAACGGCAGCAGAAATTCATCGGAACCGGACAGAACGGCGAAGCCCGGGAACTCCTTGGCCGCGCCCGACATGTTGTCGAAGTCGCCGGAGCTGTCCTTCATGCCGATGACGGTTTCGGGGTATTCCTTGAGCAGCCTCTCGATCAACGGATAAGTGATCGGCACGCCCGACATCTGCGGGAAATGATAAAGGGAAACGCGCAGCCGATCGTCGCCGACCTTCTGGATGATTTCGGAGTACGCCGCGAACAGTCCTTCGTAGCTTGGGTTCTTGTAATAGAACGGCGGCAGCATCAGCACCCCGGCGGCGCCGATGTCCAACGCCTTCCTGGTCAGCTCAATGGCGTCGGGAAGCGCGCAAGCCCCGGTGCCGGGCATAAGCTTTTTGCCGGGAATGCCGGCCTCGGCCAATCCGTCAAGAATCCGCAGGCGCTCATCGAGACTGAAGGAATTGGCCTCCCCCGTGGTGCCGAGGACGGCCAGACCGTCGCAGCCGTTGTCCAGAAGCCACCGGCCGTGGCCCGCCAACAGGTCCAGGTCGGCCCCGAGGTCGGCCGTCAACGGCGTCAGGGCGGCGGTGTAAACGCCTTTCAGTTGGAAATCCTCGTGTGTATCCTCGGGGGTCACGTTTTTCTCTCCTTGGTGCTCGTTATTTGGGCCAGCCGACGACGCGGCCTTCCAGATCGTCCGTATCGCGTTCCGACACCACCCGGCCGCGCACCGAAATACCGGCCTCGTGGACCGTTTCCGGGTCGCCGGAAACCAGCGGGTGCCACCAGTGAAGGTCCTTGCCCTCGTCGATCAGGCGATAGGCGCAGGTGGCCGGCAGCCAGTTCAGCCGCTTGACGTTTTTCGGGTTCAGGATCTGGCAATCGGGCACGTAGCGTTTGCGGTCGTCGTAGCTGACGCAGCGGCAGGCATTCAAATCCAACAGCCGGCAGGCGACGTCGGTGTACTGGACCTCGCCGGTGGAATCGTTCTCCAGCTTGTTGAGGCAGCACCGCGCACAGCCGTCGCAAAGGGATTCCCATTCCGCCTTGTTCATCTCGGACAGGGATTTGCGTTGCCAGAACGGCGTTTCAGTCTTTTTCGCTAACGACTTTCCAAACACGGGCGGTGGTTCTCCTGATACCGGCAAAGGGTTAGCGCGTCCCATTGCCGATGGCAACCGGGATATGGGACCGGGGGCGTCCGGCACCAACCTTATTCGCGGTCAATCAGGTGGATGAACGACCCGCAGACTTGGCCGTCAACCAACCCGGCCGGGCCGAGGTCCTGGGCTTCGGCGCCGGCGGCGTGAAAAAGCGGCTCACCGGGGCCTTCCTCGATCACTTCGGCGTAATGGAATTCGTGGCCGCGAAAGGCTGTGCCGGCCTTTCCCAGGGTTCCGCCGTCAACCGTTACCGCCCGGCGGTAGCCGAGGTGCAGCTTCGGTTTCGCGAACGACGTTTCCAACGCCAGCAGCCCGGCCATGGCGTGGCGGGTGCCGTCGGCATCGATCAGGCCGCGGCCCAAAACCATATAGCCGCCGCATTCGCCGAACACCACGGCGCCGCGCGCCGTCGCCGAGGCGAGGCCGTCCATGAACCCGCTGGCGGCAGCCAAGGCACCGGCGTGAAGCTCCGGATACCCCCCCGGCAGGTAGACAGCGTCGGCGTCGCCATCCGGTCCTTCGCCGGCGAGCGGCGAAAACGGCACGACCTCCGCCCCGGCGTCGCGCCAGCCGTCGATGACCAG
>PTLK01000080.1 GCA_002938075.1 Alphaproteobacteria bacterium MarineAlpha3_Bin3 | reverse complement strand
CATCAGCCGCCCGGCCGCCGACGGCAGCAAATGCGCGATGGCCTCGATCGAGGCGTGGGCCCGGTGCGCGCAGGAAAAAGCGTCGTTGACGTAAAGGTGACCGAGTTCCGCCAGCTTGCCGGCGAAGACAATGTCGTTGGCTTCCTCTTCGCCATGAAAACGCAGATTTTCGAGCATAGCCACGCCGCCTTCGGAAACTGCCTCGACGGCCTTTTGGACCTCCGGCCCGATGCAGTCCGCGGCAAAGGAGACGTCCCGGCCGAGCGTCTCAGCCAAGGTCCGGGCCACCGGAGCCAGCGATAGCTCCGCCACGACTTTGCCCCCGGGGCGGCCCAAGTGCGACATGACGATGACGCCGGCACCCCGGTCCAACAAATCGTTGAGGGTCGGCAGAGTCTTTTCCATGCGGCTGGCTTCGGTGATCCGGCCGTCCTTCATCGGCATGTTGAGGTCGGCGCGCACCAGCACCCGTTTTCCGGCGACGGCGAGATCGTCGATGGTCTTGAAGACGCTCATGCTGATCCCGGGAGGATCACGACGCTGCCACGGCGCCACCGGTGCCGGCGAGGACGATGCCGGCGCCCCGGTTGACCCGCTTCATGGCGCGTTTCGATCTGAACAACAGCCGCGCCCGGGCGGCGGCGTATGCATAGGCCGAAAGGGTGCCGCCGAGGATGGAAATAAACATCACCGCCAACAGTCCGATGTCGGCAATGCCCAGCTCGGAAAGGTCGACGAAGGTCGGCAACAGGCCGAGGTAGAACAGGATCACCTTGGGATTGCCGAGGGTCAGCAGCACGCCGCTGAAAAAGGTCCTGGCGCATCCACCGGGCTCGACGGGCGCCGTGTCGACGCCTGCGGGCGGCCGCAGCCAGAGCCTGACGCCCAGGTACACCAGATAGCCGCCGCCGATTAGCCGGACGATGAAGAACGCCTCGCCGAACTGCTTGGCGATCACCGCCAGCCCGGTCAGCGCGAAAACCAGGTACAGCAGGTCACCGGCCATGATGCCGACAATAAACACCAGGGTCGGGCCGAAGCCCTGAAACAGCGTCCGGCCGACGGTGGCGAAGATGCCGGGCCCCGGCGTCGCCTTGATGACGAAGTAGAGGGTGAAAAGCGCGAGGACGGTTTCGATGCTCATGGGTAGGGTTATAGGACGTCGCCGCCGGGGTTTCCAGGGGTGGCGGGGAAGGGCGAGGGATTACCTAACGTTCTTTTTTCGCCAATGCCTCGACGCGGGCATGGGCGTCCTTGGCCTTTCCCGTCTCTCCCAGCACCTCGTAGGCGCGGGCCAGGCGCTGCCATCCGGACAGATCGTCGGGGTTTTCCTGCAGCCGGTCGGCGAGCCGCTGGACCATGGTGCGGATCATCGTTTGCCGGTCGGCGGCCGACATCCCCGAGGCCGCCTTGACGTCCTCGGCGGAGGGTCCCGGCGGCTGGGTGGATGGGGCGGACGGACGGGCCGATGTTGCCCCCGGGGTTTCCATGGCTGCCGGGGCGGCGGGCGCGGGCATGGTCTTGGCCAGCGCCAGCGCCTTGGCCGACGGTTTCACCGACCACGGCGCCACCTGCAGGTCCTCGGCGGCGCGGGCGATCTGCAGGTCGACCATTTCCAGCCACGGCGAGCCGGGCGGCGACACGGCACGCAAATCGACCCAGGCCTGTAACGCCGCCTTGAGGTTCCCCCGTTGCGCCAGCCCCAGGCCGAGGTAATAGCCGGCCCGGGGGTTGTAGGGGTCGGCCTCGGCGATGTCCTCGAACAGGCCCTGGGCTTCCGGCCCCACCTGTCCCTTTCCCGACAGCACCAGGGCCTCGGCGTAATCGGTGACGATTTCGGGATGGCGGTTGCCGACCTCCATGGCCTTTCGGTAAGCAGCCAGCGCCCCTTCGAATTTGCCGATGGTCAGGTAGGTGCGCCCCAACAGCACCCAGCCGTCGACGTTGTTGGGGTCCGCCTCGAGCCGTTTCAACAGCCGCGCCACCAGTTGCATGACCTCGCTACGGTCCAGCTTGCCTTGGCGGGCGGTGATTTCGGATGCGATGTTGCGCCCGGCGAAGGGCTGGCCGGGCATCTCCGGCGAGCCGAGGGTGAAATAGATCCCGAACGCGGCGGCCGGAATCGCCACCGCCAGGACGGCGGCGGACGTGCGGCCCCGGGGCAGGGAGGCGCCGGCGGCGGGTTTCTTTTCCGCCTCCGAAGCCGCCAGCATGCGGCGCTGGATCTCGACCCGGGCCGCTTCGGCTTCCTCATCATCCACCAGCCCCCGGTCCCGGTCTCTGTCGATTTCCCGGAGCTGGTCCTTGTAGACGGTGATGTCGTATTCGCCGCGACCGGGCTGCGGTCCGCCGGGGCGGCGGATCAGCGGCATCACAATCGCCAACGCGACAACGGCCGACATCAGGACGCCGGCGACCCAAAGCCCGGTCACGGACCGTCTTCCTTCAGCAGTTTCCGCAGCTTCTTTTTCTCGTCGTCGGTGAGTGGTGGCGGCCTGGGCCGGGACGCGGCCTTGGCTATGGCGGCCTGGGCTCCGCCTCCCTGCCCTCCCCCCTGGCCGCTATGACGGCGCAAAAAGGCGATCATCGCCCACAGGCCCAGTCCCCCGATCACCGCCGGCCCCAGCCACAACACCAGCGTCGTCCCCTTGAACGGCGGTTTCAGGAGCACGAAATCGCCGTAGCGCGCGACCACGTAATCGACCACCGCGCCGTCGCTGTCGCCGGCCTTGAGTCGATTGCGGACGATGATGCGCAGGTCCTTGGCCAGGTCGGCGTCGGAATCGTCGATGGACTGGTTCTGGCACACCAGGCAGCGGAGCCCCTTGGAGATTTCCCGGGCCCTTTTTTCCAGCACCGGGTCGGCCAGCATCTCGTCCGGGTTGACGGCCCAGGCGGGGGCCGTCCACAGAAGCCCCAATAGGAGGGCGAGAATGAAAGGCCCTGTCTTCATCGCTTCAGCTTCTCGATCACCGGCAGAATTTGGTTTTCCAGGATATCGCCGTTCAAGGGGCCGACGTATTTGAAGTAGATCTTGCCGGTGCCGTCGACGACGAAGGTTTCCGGAATCCCGTAAACGCCCCAGTCGATGCCGACGCGGCCCCGGGGGTCGGCGCCGATGGCGTCGTAGGGGTCGCCCAATTCCTGCAGCCACTTAAGGGCGTTTTTCGGCGTGTCCTTGAAGTTGAGGCCGTAGACCTTGGCCACGTTCATCTTCGACAGCTTGGTGATGAACGGGTGCTCAGCCCGGCACGGCAGGCACCAGGAGGCGAACACGTTGACCACCGAAATCCCGCCGGCCTTGAAATCGGCGCTGGAAAATCCCTTGCCGTACCCTTGCGGAGTCCCGTTGTCGATGGGCGGCAGGGAAAATTCGGGTATCAGCTTGTCAATCAGCGCCGAGGGGATGATCTTCGGGTCCTTGGTCAGGCCGATGGCGAAATAGACCGCCATCACCAGGAACACCGACAGCGGCACCAGATAGATCGCGCGTTTCGACATCGGCGTCTAAGCGCTGGCCGCCTGGGCCAGCCCGGCGCCGCGCTTCTTTGGCGCGCCGACGCGGTGGCGGCGGTCGGACAGGCTGAGCACGCCGCCGAAGACCATGATCAGGACCCCGGCCCACATCCATCCTACAAGAGGGTTAAAATAAAGCCGGGTGACGAAGGCGCCGGTTTCGTCCTCGTCGCCGACGACGGCGTAAAGATCGCCCAGGAAAGTGGTGTGGATGGCGGCCTCGGTGGTCGGCTGCTGGGACACGTTGTAGACCCGCTTTTCCGGGTACAGCATGGTCACCAGTTGGCCATCCCGGAGCACCCGGAAGGTGCCGGAAAGGATGGAATAGTTGGGACCGGTGCCCGACCGGGCGCCGTCGAAGACGAAGTCATAGCCGGCGACGCTTACCCGGTCGCCCGGTTTCATGGCCTGGATGCTTTCGACCTTCCACGCCCCGGCCCCGGTCATGCCGGCGATGGTGATGGCGAGGCCCAGATGCGCCAGCGTCATGCCCCAGGCGGCCCGGGGGGTGCGCCGGAGGCGGCTCAGGCTTTCCGAAAGCGAGCCCTGTAACAGGCGGATGCGGCCGGCCAGTTCGCTCAAGATGCCCATGAACAGCCACGCCGCCAGCCCGATGCCGACGATGCCCATGAACGGACCGTCGGTCTCCACCGCCCAGACGGCGATCATGGCCACGATCATCACCCCGCCGGCGGCCCAAAGCCGCGATAACGCCGGTTTCATGTCGGCTCGTTTCCACGACAGCAGCGGGCCGACGGCCATGGCGACGATCATCGGCACCATCAGCGGAATGAAGACGGCGTTGAAGAACGGCGCCCCGACGGAGACCTTGCCGCCGCCGATGGCGTCGAGCAACAGCGGATAGAGCGTGCCTAACAACACCGCCGCCGCCGCCGTGGTCATCACCAGGTTGTTGAACAGCAAGGCCCCTTCGCGGGAGATCGGCTGGAACACTCCGGTGCTGACCAGCGCCGGCCCGCGCCACGCGAACAGCGCCAGCGAACCGCCGATGACGACGATCAGAAGGCCGAGGATGAAAATACCGCGGGCCGGGTCGGTGGCGAACGTATGCACCGACGTCAATACGCCCGAGCGCACCAGGAAGGTGCCCAAGAGGCTCAGCGAAAAGGTGACGATGGCGAGCAGGATGGTCCAGCCCTTGAGCGTGTCGCGCTTTTCGACAACGGTCGACGAGTGCAGCAACGCCGTTCCCGCCAGCCACGGCATGAACGAGGCGTTCTCCACCGGATCCCAGAACCACCAGCCGCCCCAGCCGAGCTCGTAATAGGCCCACCACGACCCCAGCGTGATGCCGGCGGTGAGGAAACACCATGCCGCCAAGGCCCACGGCCGCACCCAGCGCGCCCAGGCGGCGTCGACACGGCCTTCGATCAGGGCCGCGATGGCGAACGAAAACGCCATCGAGAACCCGACATAGCCTAAATAAAGCATCGGCGGATGGAAGGCGAGGCCGGGGTCCTGAAGCAACGGGTTCAGATCGCTGCCGTTGAGGGGCACGGGCGACAGGCGCTCGAACGGGTTCGAGGTCAGCAACATGAACAGATAGAAGCCGAGGGCGATCATCGCCTGCACGCCGAGAACCCGGGCCCGCAAGCCCGGCGGCAGGTTGGTGCCGAACAAGGCGACCGCCGAGCCGAACAGGCTGAGGATCATCACCCACAGCAACAGCGAGCCCTCGTGGTTGCCCCAGACGCCGGAGATCTTGTACAGCAGCGGCTTCGCCGTGTGCGAGTTCTGGAACACGTTGAGGACGGAAAAATCGGATGTCACGTAGGCCTGGGTCAGGCACCCGAAGGCGACGGCGACGAGGCCGAACTGAGTCAAGGCGGCGGGCCGGGCGATGGCCATCCAGGCCTGGTTGCCCCGGTGCGCGCCGACCATCGGCATGGTGGCCTGCACGAAGGCGACCAGCAACGCCAGGATCAAGGCGAAATGTCCGATTTCTGGAATCATTTGTTGTTATCCTTTCCCCTGTTTTCCCCCTGGCTTTCCCCGGGGCCCTTCCATTTGCCGGATTTCTTCAGCGCCTCGGCGACCTCGGGCGGCATGTAGGTTTCGTCGTGCTTGGCCAGCACCTCGTCGGCCCGGAACACGCCCCCTTGCAGCGCGCCTTCGGCGACGACGCCCTGGCCCTCGCTGAACAGGTCCGGCAAAAGCCCCTTGTAGGTGACCGCGATCACCGTCGTCAGGTCGGTGACGCGGAAATTGACCACCGCGCCCCCGGCCTTCTTGACGCTGCCTTCCTCGACCAGTCCGCCCAAACGAATGCGCCGGCCTTCGGCGACGTTATTCTCGGCGATGTCGGTGGGGCTATAGAAAAAAACGATGTTTTCCTCGAACGCGCTCAACACCAGCCCCGCCGCTACGCCCAACAGGCCCAAGGCGATGACGACGAAGGTCAGGCGCTTGTGTTTGCGTTTCATTGTCTGTCCTCGGGGGGGCTGAGCGTATCGAGCGTGCGTTCGGCATCCCGGAGCGAGCGCCGGGAAATCATCCAAAGCCCTACCAGCACGGCGGTGACGATTGCGTAGGCCGGCCAAATGAACCCGGCGTAGCCGTCCATGTAGAAGTAGGAAGTGAGGGCGTCCATGGCTATCGGGCCTCCCCCGGGGCAGGCGCGGCGGCGGGTGCGGCGGCGCCCTGGCCCGCGGCCTGGCGCATTTGCAGGGCGCGGATCTTGGTGGCGATGATTTCACGGCGGATGCGGATCAGCAACACCCAGACGTAATAGGTAGTGAACGCCAAACCCATTAACAACAGCGGCGTCAGCATCGAGGGGTGGATCGCCGGGCCGCCCATCTTGACGACGCTCGACGGCTGATGGAGCGTGTTCCACCAATCGACGGAAAACTTGATGATCGGCACGTTGACGAAACCGACGAGGGCCAGGATCGACGACGCCTTGGCGCCGCGTCCGGGGTCATCGAAGGCGTTGTCGAGCGCCATATAGCCGAGATAGAGGAAAAACAGCACCAGCACGCTGGTCAGGCGCGCGTCCCACACCCACCAGGTCCCCCACATGGGCTTGCCCCACAGCGATCCGGTGACCAGGGCCAAAAACGTGAACGCCGCGCCGATCGGCGCCGTCGCCCGGGCCGCCAACCCGGCCAGCGGGTGCTTCCAGATCAGCGCCACGGCGCAGGCGCCGGCGAGCGCCGAATAACAGAAAATCGCCATCCACGCCGACGGCACGTGCACGTACATGATGCGCACGGTTTCGCCTTGCTGGTAATCGGCCGGCGACGCCACCAGCCCGAGGACCAGCCCGGTTGCCAGTAACACCACCGTGGCCCCGGCGGCCCACGGCTGGACGGCGGCGGCGAGGCGCAGGAAACGGGCGGGATTGGCGAAACGGTGAAACATGATGGTCCTAGGATACTATCTGAATGGCCTGTTTTCCATTGACCGGGATCAATCGAAAGCCCTATTCCATGCTTTGGCGCAACGCCGCCGCCCCGGCCCAGGGGCACAACGGCAGCGCGGCCACCAAAAGCCCACTCAGGATCAGGAGTTGCGGCTTGGCCGAAAACCCGCCAAGCACGGCGTCGACGGCGCTGGCGCCGAAAATAAGCACCGGAATGTAGAGCGGCAGCACCAGCAACGAAAGCAATATGCCGCCGCGGCGCGATCCTAAAATCAGCGCCGCGCCGATGGCGCCGATGAGGCTGAGGCTTGGCGTCCCTATAACCAGGGCCGCCATCAGCGCCCACAAGCCGTCGGCCGGCATGTTCATCAACACCGCCAGCAGGGGCGCGGCGACGATCAGCGGCAGCCCCGTGGTCATCCAGTGGGCGGTGACCTTGGCCATCACCATGACCTCCAGCGCGACCGGCTGCAACGCCAGCAGTTCCAGGCTTCCGTCCTCGTAATCGGTCTGGAACAGGCGTTCCAGCGAAAGCATCGAGGCCAGCAGCGCCGCCACCCAGATGACGCCGGGGAGGATGCGGGCCAAAATGTTGGGTTCCGGCCCGACGCCCAACGGAAACAGCAGCACGGCGATGACGAAGAACGCCACCACCATCAGGCTTTCGAAGCCCTGGCGGAAGGCGAGGTGAAGATCGCGGCGGATAACCAGCACGAAACCGCTCATGCCGCCCACCCCGTCGACTCTGCATTCCCTTGCGCCTGGAAATCACCGAGGTCGAGGGGTGCGGCGTCTTTCAGGCCCGCCTCGGCGTGCGACGACATCACCACCATGCCGCCCTGTTGGCGGTGATCGGCGATGGCGGCGTCCAGGCTCCTCGAAGCCTGGCTGTCGAGGGCCGTCTGCGGCTCGTCGAGCAGCCACAGGTCGGCCGGCGCCGTCAGCACCCGGGCCAGGTTAA
>PTLK01000008.1 GCA_002938075.1 Alphaproteobacteria bacterium MarineAlpha3_Bin3 | reverse complement strand
ATGGCGACCGGCAGCCGCAGGCGTTCGGCGTGGGCCCGGGTTTCCGCCTTATCCATGTCGCCTAAGGGGAAGCGCAGGGTATCGAGCTGCTCGCGGGTGGTCGAAAACAGGAAATAGCTCTGGTCCTTGGCGTCGTCCAGGGCGCGGTGCAACTCCGGCCCGCGGCGCCCCTCAAGCCGGCGCGCGTAATGGCCGGTAACCAGCGCATCGGCGCCCAGTTCCCTGGCCTTGCCCAGAAGGTCGCGGAACTTGACCGTCTGGTTGCAGCGCACGCACGGGATCGGCGTTTCCCCGGCCAGATACGTATCGGCGAAGTCCTCGATGACGTGTTCCTTGAAGCGGCTTTCGTAATCGAGCACGTAATGGGGAATGCTAAGCCGATCGGCGACGCGCCGGGCGTCGTAGATGTCCTGTCCGGCGCAGCACGCGCCCTTGCGCCCCAGGGCTTGGCCGTGGTCGTAAAGCTGCAACGTCACGCCGATGACCTCGTAGCCCTGCTCGGCCATCAGCGCCGCCGCCGTCGAGCTGTCGACGCCGCCGGACATGGCGACGACGACGCGTGTGTCGCCCGGGGATTTATCGAAGCCTAAGGAATTCATGATTGGAATATAGGGATTTTTGGCGCCCGCGTCATGCCACGGGCCTAAGCGCTTTCGCTCCCGTCCTGTTCGCTTAGGGTTTGCAGGGTCACCGAGCGGAAATCCCGCCGGTAAAGCACCGCCACCACCCACACCGCGGCGACGGCGTAAAAGACCGGGCCGAAAAACCAGGCCAGGGTGGCGAGGCCGAAATAATAGGCCCGCAGACCCCGGTTGAAGGTGCCGATGCCGCGATCGAACAGCCGCGCGCCCCATTGCGGGTAATCCTTGCGTTCGCGGACGTTGACCTCTTCCGGCAGCGGCGCCGCGCCGATGAAGATCAAGGTGTAGTTGAACTGCCGCAGGCACCAGGCGTACTTGAAAAACGCATAGACGAAGATCAGCAAAAGCACGATGACCTTGATCTCCCACATCTCCTGGGAAGCCTCGACCGCGAAAGATAGGTGGGACGTGACTTCGCGAGCCTTGCCCAGGTTGCCGAGGATGGTCATGACGCCGGCCAGGATGAGGATGGTGATAGTCGCGAACATCATGCCGCCGCGCATATGGGCGGTGACGATGTTGATGTCTGCCATGCGGTTGTCGCGATCCAGCATGCGTTCCATCCAGCGCACCCGGTATTGGTGCAACACCCGCGCCACCGGGCGGCGGCTTTCACCCCCGCGGTCGGTATAGAACGAATACCCCACCCAGCAGGCCATGAACCAGATGAAGGCCAAGATGTCGGGAAGGGGGACCGCGGGCAACGCGCCGGGAAGTGCGTCTGACATTTATCGTTCCTTATAGAAATACCTACCGGGCGCCGGGACGGGCCGTCAAAGGATGCGCCTTTCGCGCGCCTCCGGCAAGCGCGTCACCCGTCTTGCAAATTCAGGTGCCCCCGGGGCAGGCTGACCACCAGGCCGTCCAATTCATCGGTAATATGGATCTGGCAGCCCAGCCTGGACGTCCGTTCCAGGTTGAAAACCAAATCCAGCAGGTCCTTTTCATCTTCCGAGGAAGGCTCCAGGCGCGCATACCATTCCTCGTCGACGATTACGTGACAGGTGGAACACGCCATGCATGCCTCGCAGGCGCCTTCCAGGTCGATGCCGTTCTCCTGACCCACTTCAAGCAGGGTCTGGCCGACCGTTGCCTCGAATTGGCGGCGGGTCCCGTCCGGATCGATGAAGGTTATATTCGGCAAGGGTTTTTGGTTTTTTAGACGGAAAAGCTCTCGCCGCAGCCGCACCGGCTTTTCTCGTTCGGATTGCTGAAGACGAATCCGCTTTTCAGCTTGTCCTCGACGTAATCCATTTCGGCGCCGACCAGGTACATGGTCGCCATCGGGTCGATGAACACCTTGACGCCCTTGGTATCGATCTCTTCCTCATAGGGCTGCTTTTCCTTGGCGTACTCGAAAACGTACGACATTCCGGAACAGCCCTTGGTGCTGATGCCGACGCGAAGGCCAAGTACCTTATCGTCGCTGCTTTCAATCAGCATCTTCACCCGGGCGGCGGCGGCGGCGGTGAGGGTAATCATCTGCGGGGTTTCTGCGTTCATCTAATTCTCTTTTTCTGATTGGCGTTATATTTAGTCATCCATGATGCCCAGCGCCAGTTTCGCGTCCTCGGACATGAGTTCTGGGCCCCAGGTCGGTTCCCAAACAAGGGTGACCTCGGCCTCGCCGATCCCGTCAACCTTGACGGCGGCATCGGCCACCCACTGCGGCAGTTCGCCGGCCACCGGGCACCCGGGTGCGGTCAGGCTCATCTCGACCTTGACGCCGCCTTTTTCGTCGATATCTATTTTATAAATTAGGCCCAGGTCATAGATGTTGACCGGAATTTCCGGGTCGAACACGGTTTTGAACGCCTCGATGACGGCCTCTTCGCCGGCCACCGGAACGCCGTCGGCCAGCGGCTCGCCGGCGGTGGCTGCGAAACCTTCTTCCGGGGGGTCCGAGGGTGCGGGGTGGGAGGGAATGCCGAAATCCATGTCTTAAACTCCTATTCCGTCGAAATATTCTCTTCGCCGTCGACCGCCGCCTGCATGGTGTGCCAGGCCAGGGTCGCGCATTTGACCCGGATCGGGAATTCCCTGACCCCGGACAGCATCTTCAGGCGGTCGATCGCGTCTTCGTCGAAATCGCCGAGCTCGGAAACGTCGAAACCGTCCTTGGTGCACATGTCGTGGAAGCCTTTGTACAGCCGCTTGGCCTCGTCCCGGGTCTTGCCCTTGAGGATTTCCGTCATCATCGACGCCGAGGCCACGGAAATGGCGCAGCCTTGGCCTTGGAACGCGACGTCGGCGAGGCGTCTGTCATCGTCCAGAGTCAGGTAGACCACCAGCATGTCGCCGCAGATCGGGTTGTTGCCGTGGGCCAGGCAGGTCGCGTTTTCCAGGGTGCGGAAATTGCGTGGGCTTTTGCCGTGATCCAGGATCACCTCTTGGTACAGGTCTCTGAGTTCGTCGAACATCAGCCGAAAAACTCCTTCGCTTGGATGAGCGCATCCGTCAGCACATCCACTTCTTCGCGGGTATTGTAAAGACCGAACGAGGCCCGGGCCGTGGCCGCGATGCCGTAGCGTTCCATCACCGGCTGGGCGCAGTGATGGCCGACCCGCACGGCGACGCCGGCGCGGTCGACGAAGGTACCCAGGTCGTGGGCGTGGATGCCGTCGATGACGAAAGAGATGATCGACGCCTTTTCCCGGGCCTGGCCGATGATCCGCAGCCCTTCGACCGCTTGCAATCGTTCGGAAGCGTACTGCAAGACGCCCTGCTCGTGGGCGGAGATGCTCCCGAGCCCGACGGCGCCGACGTAATCGATGGCGGCGCCGAGCCCGATGGCCTCGGTAATGGCCGGGGTTCCGGCCTCAAAGCGGTGCGGGGATTTCTTGAACGTCGTCTTCTCGAAGGTCACCGACGAGATCATGTCGCCGCCGCTTTGGTAGGGCGGCATAGCGTTGAGCAGGTCCTCGCGCCCCCAGAGCACGCCGATGGCGGTGGGGCCATAGAGCTTGTGGCCGGAAAAGACGTAGAAATCCGCGTCCAGGGCCTGCACGTCGACGGCCATGTGGGGCACCGCCTGGCAGCCGTCCAGCAGCACTAGGGCGCCCTTGTCATGGGCCAGGCGGATGACGTCGACGACCGGCACGATGGTGCCCAAGGCATTGGACACGTGGGTCACGGCGACCATTTTGGTCTTTTCCGAAAGCATCTTTTGGTATTCGTCGAAAAGGAAATTGCCGTCGTCGTCGATGGGCACGATCTTCAGCTCGATCCCCTTTTGCTGGCGCAGGATCTGCCACGGCACGATGTTGGAATGGTGCTCCATGTGCGACAGGATAACCTCGTCGCCGGGGTTCAGGTTGGCCCCGCCCCAACTCGCGGCGACCAGGTTGATGGCCTCGGTGGCGCCACGGGTGAAGATGATTTCGTTTTCCGATACCGCATTCAGGAACGCCGCCACCTTCTTGCGGCTTCCCTCGAAGGCTTCGGTCGAGGTCTGCGACGTCCAGTGGACGCCCCGATGCACGTTGGAATAATAGGTCTCATAGGCCTCGTTCATGGCGTCGAGGACCTGGCGGGGTTTCTGGGCGCTGGCGCCGTTGTCCAGGTACACCAGCGGCTTGCCGTAGACCTTTTGCTTGAGGATCGGAAAATCGGCGCGGATGCGCTCGATGTCGTAGGCAGCGGTGAAATTGTCCCCCGCCGCGGCTTGTTGGGCGAGGTCGACGGCGGTCGATTCCTTGTTCATTCGGCCCTCCATTCCTCGGCCAGGTAACAGGCCGCCGGCAACCAGTGAACGACCTGATCGGTGATCGCCTGACGCACGACTTCGTCGGAAATTTCCTCCAGCGCCTCGCCGATGAACGACTGGACTAAAAGATTTCGCGCCAACGCCTCGGGCACGCCGCGCGAACGCAGGTAAAACAACGCCGTTTCATCCAACTGGCCGGTGGCCGCGCCGTGACTGCATTTGACGTCGTCGGCGTAGATTTCCAGTTCCGGCTTGGCGTCAATTTCGGCCCCGGTGCTGAGCAACAGCGTCTTGCAGAGCTGATAGCCGTCCGTCTTCTGGGCGTCCTTGTGGACGACGATGCGGCCCACGAACACGGCCCGCGATTCGTCGTCGAGCACGCCCTTGAAGACCTCGCGGCACGTGGTGTGGGGCACCAGGTGGTCGATCACTGTCGTGTTGTCGCAGTGTTCGCTGCCGCGCATCAGGTAGGCGCCGTTCAGCGCGCAGTGGGCGCCCTCGCCTTCGAGGCGGACGGACACCTCGTTCCGCGATAGCCGCCCGCCGATGGACAGGCTGAAGCTTTCATAGGTCGCGTCGCGGGCGACGCGGGCGCGGATGGTGTGGATGTGCGTCGCCTCCTTGGCCTCGGCCTGGACCTTGTAATGGCGCAATAGGGCGCCGGGGCCGACCTCGATATCGCTGACCGAATTGGCTAAATAGGCGCCGGCGCCAAGGCCCACGTGGTACTTGACCACCGTCGCCTCTGCCCCTTTCCCGAGGACGATCAGGTTGCGAGGCGAGTAGGCCACCGGGCGGGCGGTCAGGCCGCCGACGAAGATGACCTCGATCGGCGTTTCGACCCGCACGCCGTCCTCGACGCGCAACACGAAACCGGTGTCCATCATCGCCGTGTTCAACTGCACCAGGGAAGACGCATCCTCGCCGGCAAGGGTGCCGAGACGTTCGCGGATCCAGTCCGGCCGGGTTTCCAGCACGTCGCGCAAGCCTTCCAGGTGAACGCCGTCGGGCAAGTCGCCGTCGATCCAGAAATTCGGACGCATCCAGCCGTTGACGAACACCAGCCTCGGCCGGCCGCCGGGGTCGGGCAACAGCGACGGTACCGTATCCAGGGCGGCCATGCCGTCCTCGTCGGTGACCGGCTGGTAGCGCGTGTCCTCAAGCGGCTTCAGGCGCGTGTATTTCCACGCTTCGAGCTTGGGAGTCGGCAGGCCGAGCGCCTCGAAACGCTCTATCCCGTCTTCGCGCAACGCCTTCAGCCACCCCAGGCCGGCGCCGGGAAGGCCGGACCGGGCAGGGTCGAAGGATTCGACGAACGTTTTGATATTGGTGGATTCGGTGGTCATGGCATTTCCTGATACTCGTTCAAGCCGCCGCCTCGCCGAATTCCGCGTAGCCCTTTTCCTCCAGTTCCAGGGCCAGTTTCTTGTCGCCGGAGCGCTGGATCCTGCCGTGCGCCAGCACATGCACCTTGTCGGGAATGATGTAGTCCAGAAGGCGCTGGTAATGAGTGATGAGCAGGATCGAGCGTTCGGGGGCGCGCAGCTTGTTGACCCCTTCGGCGACGATCTTCATCGCGTCGATGTCGAGACCGCTGTCGGTCTCGTCGAGTATCGCCAGCGTCGGATTAAGGATCGCCATTTGCAGGATTTCGTTGCGCTTCTTCTCGCCGCCGGAGAAGCCGACGTTGACGGCGCGTTTCAACATGTCCTCTGGAATGCCGAGCTCCTTGGTCTTTTCGCGCATCACTTTAACGAACTGCATGGCGTCCAACTCGTCCTTGCCGTGGTAGCGGCAGATCGCGTTGAGGGCTTCTTTCAAAAAGGTGGTGTTGGCGACGCCGGGGATTTCCACCGGGTACTGAAAGGCCAGGAAGATGCCCTTGGCGGCGCGGATCTCGGGCGCCATCCCGGTCATGTCCTCGCCCTGATAGATGATCCGGCCGCCGGTGATCTCGTAACCGTCGCGCCCGGCGATGACGTGGCTGAGCGTGCTTTTCCCGGACCCGTTGGGGCCCATGATGGCGTGGATCTCGCCGGGCTGGACGCTCAGGTCGATGCCCTTGAGGATGGCCTTGCCGTCGACGCTCACATGCAGGTTCTTGATTTCCAACATTTTTTTAGCTTTCTTTTTTGGTATTTTCTTTTTTGGCATTTTAGTAAACCGGAGATCGGGCCTAGCCGACGCTTCCTTCGAGGCTGATGCCGACCAGCTTCTGCGCCTCGACGGCGAATTCCATCGGCAACTGCTGCAACACCTCGCGGCAGAACCCGTTGACCACCAAGGCGACGGCTTCCTCGGGCGGGATGCCGCGCTGGCGCAGGTAGAACAACTGGTCTTCCGAGATCGTCGAGGTCGTCGCCTCGTGTTCGACGATGGCGCTTTTGTTCTTGCATTCGATGTAGGGCACCGTGTGGGCGCCGCATCGGTCGCCGATGAGGAGCGAATCGCACTGGGTGAAGTTCCGCGCCCCTTTGGCCTTGGGCGATATGCGGACCAGTCCCCGGTAGGTCTGATTGGCGCGGCCGGCGGAAATGCCCTTGGAGATGATCCGCGACGACGTGTTTTTGCCCAGATGGATCATCTTGGTGCCGGTGTCGGCCTGTTGGTAGTTGTTGGTGATGGCGATGGAATAGAATTCCCCCACCGAGTTGTCGCCTTTCAGGATGCAGCTCGGGTACTTCCAGGTGATGGCTGCACCCGTTTCCACCTGGGTCCAGGAAATCTTCGAATTGCGGCCCCGGCAGTGGCCACGCTTGGTGACGAAGTTGAAGATACCGCCACGGCCGTTCTCGTCGCCGGGGTACCAGTTCTGGATGGTCGAGTACTTGATCTCGGCGTCGTCCAACGCGATCAATTCGACAACGGCGGCGTGAAGCTGGTGCTCGTCACGCATCGGCGCCGTGCAGCCTTCCAAATAGGACACATAGGACCCCTTGTCGGCGATGATCAGCGTGCGCTCGAACTGTCCGGTGTTCGCGGCGTTGATGCGGAAATAGGTGCTGAGCTCCATCGGGCAGCGCACGCCTGGCGGGATGTAGACGAACGAGCCGTCGGTGAACACCGCCGAATTCAGCGTCGCGTGCTTGTTGTCCGTATAGGGGACCACGGTGCCCAGATACTTCTTGACCAAATCCGGGCAGCTCTCGAGGGCCTCGGAGATGGGGCAAAAGATGACGCCGACTTCCCCCAGCTTGGCCTTGAAGGTGGTGGCCACGGAAACGCTGTCGAACACGGCGTCGACGGCGACCCCGGACAGCCGCTCCTGCTCCTTCAAGGGAATGCCCAGCTTCTCGTAAGTCTCCAGCAACTGGGGGTCGATTTCGTCGAGGCTTTGCGGACCGTCGGCGGCGCTTTTCGGCGCCGAATAGTAATACGCGTCCTGATAATCGATGGGCTCGTGGAAGACCTTGGACCATTTCGGCTCCGGCATCGTCAGCCAGTACCGATACGCCTTCAGCCGCCATTCCAGCAGCCATTCGGGCTCGTTCTTCTTGGCCGAAATGAAGCGCACGATGTCTTCGTTCAGGCCCTTGGGCGCGGTCTCGGACTCGATGTCGGTGAAGAAGCCGTACTTGTACTTCTCTTCCGTCAGTTCCTTGACCTGTTGGACCGTATCTATTGAGGCAACCATGTTCTGTCTATCCTTTTGTTTTCATTTCTTTTTTCATCAAGCCGCCGACGCGCTTCGGCGCGGGTTGACGCGGCGCAGGCTTCGAGCACGCATTTGTGCTCGGTCGCCATGGTGACGATGTGGTTTTTGTTTTCCTTGTGAAACCGCGTGATTCCCTTGATGCCTAAATTGTTGGATTCCGTGGCCCCGGAGGTAAAAACGATCTCGCGTTCCTCGGTGCCGATCAGGTCGGCGATCTGGCGGCGCGCCTTTTCCACCGCTTCCTCAGCCTCCCAGCCGTAGAAGTGGTTGCGCGAATGGGGATTACCGAACTTGTCGCCGAAAAAGGGCGTCATGGCCTCGACGACCCGGGGGTCCATCGGCGTCGTCGCCGGGTAGTCCAGGTACACGGGTCGGCCCTTTTTCTTGCTTTCGTTTATGTTAGCGTTAGCGTTCATTTGATTTCCCGCTTTAGGCCGCATGAGCCTGGGCCTGGCCGTAGACCTGGATCCAGGCTTCCACGAACTTGTCGGCGTCGTCTTCGGTGGTGTTCCAACCCAGGCTGACGCGGATCGCGGTCGCCGCCTCGTTGGCGTCCACGCCCATGGCGGCGAGCACGCGGCTGGGCTCGACCTTGCCCGACGAGCACGCGGCCCCGGCGCTGACGGCGACGCCGGCGAGATCGAGCTGGATGACCTGGGTTTCGGCCTCGACGCCAGGCATGGTCAGGCAGCTTGTATTGGCCAGCCGGGGCGCGCCGAAGCCGTAAACGCGGCTGTCGGCGTGTTGGCGAAGACGGTTTTCGATTCGCTCGCGCCAGCGGCCGAGGCGGGCGAAATCCGTCAGGCCCTCGCGAGCCGCCCGGGCGGCGGCGCCGAACCCGGCGATGCCGGGGACGTTCTCGGTGCCCGCGCGCCGGCCCCGTTCCTGGCCGCCGCCGCGCAGCATAGGGATAAGCGCCAAATCGCCCTCAACACCGCTTGTGACCACCAGCGCGCCGACGCCGGACGGGCCGCCGATCTTGTGCGCCGACAGCGACATCAGGTCGCAGCCGAGGGTGCGGAAGTCGATGGCCATTTTGCCGGCCGCCTGGACGGCGTCGCAGTGGATCAAGGCACCATGTTCGTGGGCCAGGGCGGCGACGTCGGCGACGGGCTGGAGGACGCCGGTCTCGTTGTTGGCCAGCATCACCGACACCAGGGCCGGGGTGTCTTCGCCGGCGAGGAGCGCCTCCAGGGCGCCGAGGTCGACGACGCCGTCGCCGTCGACGGGAATTTCGACGATGCCATCCATGACCGACAGGACGGAGGCGTGCTCGACGGCGGAGCACAGTATCGGCGCCCGCTTGGGCAGCACCCGGAGGGCCAGATTATTGGCCTCGGTGCCGCCGGAGGTGAAGACGACCCAAGCCGGCTCGGCGCCGACCAAGGCGGCGACGGCGTCGCGGGCATCCTCGACCAGGCGCCGTGCCGTGCGCCCGGACCCGTGCACCGACGACGGATTGCCGGTCAACGCGAGCGCCAGGGCCACGGCGTCACGCGCCTCGGGACGGACCGCCGTGGTCGCGTTGTGATCCATATAGACAGGATTTTTCATGCCCATCGCAGCGCCTTCTGACGTTAAGGACTAAAGGTTATGTCCGGCCTGCTGGGCCGCGGCGAAGAGCGCGTCCTGCTCGCGGCGGAACGTCTCGCCGCTGGTGCCGAGCACGCGTTTATCGACCACGTCGGCCAGGGAGACCGAATTCAGATAAAGGTAAATCTTGTTGCCCAGTTCCTCCCACAGGTCGTGGGTCAGACAACGACTCTTGTTGCCTGTGCACCCGGCCGGCGATCCCGGCGTACACCGGGTCGCCTTGATCGGCTCGTCGACGGCGATAATGATGTCGGCGATGCGGGTTTCGGCGGCCGTGTGGGCCAGCAGGTAGCCGCCGCCGGGGCCACGGACGCTCTTGACTAGGCCGCCGTGGCGCAACTTGCTGAAAAGCTGTTCCAGGTAGGAAAGCGATATTTCCTGGCGCTCGGCGACGTCGGCCAGGGCGATCGGTTTGCCCTCGGTATGGGCCGCGATATCGACCATGGCCATCACGGAGTATCGTCCCTTGGTACTGAGTTTCACGCCAAATTCCTCCTTACTGACAGGCCCTTAAGTCCGGCGGGGGCCCGGAAAAACCGTTATCCGGCCTGACGATTGCGTTTTCTTGGAACCGTCTGGCCGCTGTTGTCCAATTGCTCTTCGAGTTCTTCGACCCGTTCCATCAACGTCGTCACTTGCCCGCGCAGGCTTTCGATTGACTGCAGCACCGGATCGGGGCAGCCGTCGGCGGGGGTGCCGTAGGGCTGGAATTCCTTCGCCTTGCGCTTGTCGCGGGGCATCACCACCTGGGCCGGGATGCCGACGGCGGTGACCGACGCCGGCACGTCCTTGGTGACTACCGAGTTGGCGCCGACCCGGGCCTCCTCGCCGATGGTGATGGGGCCGAGCACGGCGGCCCCGGAGCCGATGATGGCCCCGTCCATGACCGTCGGGTGGCGTTTTTGTCCGACCTGCTTGTCGGAATCCACCGACGGCGAGATGCCGCCCAAAGTCACCGAATGATAAAGCGTCACGTCGTCGCCGATGATCGAGGTTTCGCCGATGACGACGCCGGTGCCGTGGTCGATGACGAAACGACGTCCGATCACCGCCGCCGGGTGGATCTCGATGGCGGTGACGATCCGGCCGAGGTAGGACAGGAACCGCGCCAGGGTGCGCAGTTTCATTTTCCACAGCCTGTGTGACAGCCGGTGAACCACGAGCGCGTGGTAGCCCGGATAGCACAGCATGATCTCCATTTCGCTCCGGGCCGCCGGGTCGCGGGCCTTGAAGGCGTCGATGTCCTCGCGCAGTGTGTTGAAAATCATTTTTTGCCAATCGTTTAGGTATAGCCGTTAAAAAAAATAGGCGTTTAGGCTTTGCGGAAACCCGTCCTTCCGTGGTAAATATCGCCTCTCGAACCGGGTCCCGAGGGCTACCCAGTATATAGGATGCCCGACTAAATTGGTCAAGTTTAGCAGGTTATATTGCTTCTAAATCGCAATACTTGGCGTTTCATTTCCTTGTCCAGGGGTTGGATATAGCGAAACCCAGGCTCCTAGAGGTCCTTAAAAGCGCCGATGCCCGAAGTGATTTTCAATGGCCCCAATGGCCGCCTGGAAGGCTGTTATCACCAGTCAAAACGCCCCAACGCGCCGCTGGCGCTGCTTTTGCACCCGCACCCGCAGTATGGCGGCACGATGAACAACGAGGTCGTTTTCAACCTCTATCAGAACTTCGCGCGCCGGGGGTTTTCGTCGCTGCGGTTTAATTTCCGCGGTGTCGGGCGCTCCCAGGGTCAGTTCGACAACGGCCAGGGGGAGCTCAGCGACGCCGCCTCGGCGCTGGACTGGATGCAGAGCCGCAACCCCAACACCAACACCTGCTGGATCGCCGGTTTCTCCTTCGGCGCCTGGGTCGCCATGCAGTTGATGATGCGCCGGCCCGAGATCAGTGGCTTCATCTCTATCGCCACGCCGGCCAGCCAGTACGACTTTTCCTTCCTGGCGCCGTGCCCGGCGTCGGGGATGATCATCCACGGCGACAAGGACGAGGTGGTGCCCCAGTCGTCGGTCAACAAGCTGGCGCAAAAGCTGCAGAAGCAGAAGAACATCAAGATCGACTACCGCATCATCGAGGGCTCGGACCACTTCTTCCTCGACCACCTGGAACCCCTCAACAAGCAAGTCAACGACTACCTGGACAAGATGCTGTCGAAGGCGGCTTGAAGGCGAGGATTCCTTTATTTCTTGATTAGGTCATGACCTAGTCAGGTGCCGGTCATTGTTTGGCCGAGACAAGCTTGCTTTTGAGCGCTTCTTCCTTCTTCGGGTCGACCCACCAGGCTACGAACTGGTTGCCCTGGAGGGGGGTGACGGCGGGGCGGCCGAACTTACCCCAATAGGCGACGCGGTCGTATTTGGCGTGCCAGTGGGGGATTACCCAATGGCCCCACTGCAACACCCTATCCAGCGCCCGGACGTTCGTCACCAGGGCTTTTCGGTTCGGCGCCGCGATCACTTTTTCGATCAACTCGTCGATCACCGGGTCTTTGATGCCGATGGTGTTGCGGCCGCCTTCGATATCGGCGCCGCGGCTGCCCCAGAACGAGCGCTGTTCGTTGCCCGGCGACAGGGCCTGGCCCCAGCTGCCGACGATGATGTCGAAATCGAATGTATCGAGACGGCGGCGGTACTGCGACGGATCGACGGTGCGGACCCGCATCTTGACGCCCAGTTTCTCCAGGTTCTTGGCGAACGGCAGGACGATGCGCTCGAACAGCGGGCTGACCAGCAGTACCTCGAATTCCAGGAGCTTTCCGGTTTTCTCGTTGATGCGCTTCCCGCCCTTGATCACCCAGCCGGCGTCGTTCAGCAGCTTGCTCGCCTTGCGCAGGTTGCGGCGGATGTTCCCCGACCCGTCGGTCTTGGGCGGGTTGTATTCGTGGGTGAAGACCTCTGTGGGGATGCGTCCGCGGTAGGGTTCCAGGAGCTTCAATTCATCGCCTTCGGGAACCCCGGTGGCGGCCAGTTCCGAATTGTCGAAAAAGCTCCGCGTGCGGGCGTACTGGCCGTAGAACAGGTTCTTGTTTGACCATTCGAAGTCGAAGGCAAGGGCCAACGCCTGGCGGACCCGGGGATCCTTGAACTTTCCGCGCCGGGTGTTGAAGACGAAAGCCTGCATCCCCGACGACCGGTTGTGGGTGATTTCCTCCTTGCGGATAAGGCCCTTTTTGACATTCGGGATGTCATAGGCGGTGGCCCAGTTCTTCGAGGAATTCTCCGCGCGGTAGTCGTATTCGCCGGCCTTGAACGCCTCGAGCGCGATGGTGCTGTCGCGGTAATAGTCATAGTGGATGACGTCGAAGTTAAAGAGGCCCTTGTTGACCGGCAAATCCCGGCCCCACCAGTTTTCGACCCGCCGATAGGTGATCGAACGGCCGGGATCGAACTTCTCGATCCTGTAGGGGCCGCTGCCGATGGGGGGCTCCTGCGTCGTCTTGGTGAAGTCGCGGCTCTCCCAGTAATGCTTCGGCAGGATGGTGAGTTGTCCCAGGATCAGCGGCAGTTCGCGGTTTTCGCCCGGCTTGAAGGTGAATTTGACCGTCCGCTCGCCGGTCTGAGTGACCGCCGCCACGTTGCCGTAATAAAACCGGTAAAAAGGCGTTCCCTTCTTGACCAGGGTGTTGAAGGTCCAGATCACATCGTCGACGGTGACCGGCTTGCCGTCGTGCCAGCGGGCTTCCTTGCGTAGGGTAAAGGCGACCAACGAGCGGTCCTTCGGCATCTCCACCGATTCGGCCAGTTGGCCGTACTGGCTGAAAGCCTCGTCGGCGGAACCGTGCATCAGGTTGTCGTATAGAAAACCCAGGCCAGTGGCGCTGTTGCCCTTGACGATGAAGCTGTTGAAACTGTCGAAGGTGCCGATGGCCGAAAGCCTGACCGTACCGCCCTTGGGGGCATTGGGGTTGGTGTATTCGAAATGGGTGAAGCCGGGGGGATATTTCAGGTCCCCGTGCATGGCGATGCCGTGGGCCGGCTTGGGTTTGTCTTCGGTCGCCGTCGCCGGGCCAGGAACCAAGCCCAGGACAAAAATGGCGGCAATGGCGGCAATGGCGGCTTTCAGGCGCATGCGCCCCCCTTTTGTTCGGTGCAACCCCGGTTGATATTGGGGTCGGGTCATGGGCAGATCAAGACACCATTGAAGGATGGCAAAATTGTGATCAATCGCCGGTCAAAACCTCAAGTGCGGCGGCGTGCAGGGCGTGATCGCCGGCCGCCAGCACCGTGCCGTCGCCCTCCATGCCCAGCGCCCGGCCCCGCCAGTCGGTGATGACGCCGCCGGCGCCTTCGACGATCGGCACCACGGCCGCATAGTCGTAAAGTTTCATGGTCCCCTCGCAAACCAGGTCCACGGTGCCGTTGGCCAGCAACCCATAGGCCATGCATTCGGCGCCGTAGACGGTGCGCCGGGCTTGTTTGCGCAGGCGTTCGAAGGCCGGGAAATCGGCGTCTTCGAACATCTGCGGAGAGGTCGCGTAAAGCCAAGCCTGGGCCAAATCGTCACAGGCCCGGGCGTGGACGGGATTGCCGTTGAACGTCGTCAGCTGATCTTGGCGGCCGACCCATCGTTCGCCCAGTGCCGGCATGTCGATGACGCCGAGGACCGGGCGGCCTTGGTGCAGGAGCGCGATCAGGGTGCCGAACAGCGGCTTGCCGGTGACGAAGGACTGGGTGCCGTCGATGGGGTCCAGCACCCAGACGAACTCGGCGTCTTCATGGCGATTGTCCATTTCCTCGCCGATGATGCCATGATCGGGAAAGGCGTCCTCGATCAACCCCCGCATCGCCTTCTCGGCCTCCCCGTCGGCGACGGTGACCGGGCTTTGGTCCGGTTTGGCGCTGACCTCCATGGGGGCGCGGAAATATTTCATGATCACGGCGCCGGCGGCATCGGCGACCCGCCCGGCCAGTTCCACGAATGGATCGTCCGGAGACGCGGGTCCGGAACCCGTGTCGCTCATGGCAGCGGCTTCGGCTGATCGCTTAAAGAGCGCAAGAAAACGATGATCGCCGCCCGGTCCTTGGGTTTTTTGAGGCCGGCGAAGCTCATCTTGGTGCCTTTGGCGAAACCCTTGGGACTGGCGAGAAAGGCGTCCAGGTCCCGGTACGTCCATGTGCCGCCGAGACCCTTCAGGGCGCCGGAAAATTTGAACCCGGCGGCGCTGGCCTTGGCCCGGCCGACCACGTCCCAGAGGTTGGGACCGACCCTGTTCTTGCCGCCCTTTTCCTTGGTGTGGCACGACTTGCATTTCTTGAACGTCTTGGCGCCGGCCGAGGCATCGGCCGAGGCCAGCAGGGCCGAAACATCCGATCCTCCGGTTGCCTGTTCCGCCGCCGGTTTTTCCGCCGTTTCGGGGGCCGCTCCGGAACCGCCCTCGATCTTGAAGGCGGTGACTTGCAGCGGTTCGGCATGGACCAGGGCGTTGCCGATCAAGTTGGACCCCCAGGCGATCCAGGCCGCCAACATGAACGAAAAGCCGATCTTTTCTAACAACGATAATTGCATGGCGTTCTTTCCCGTGGGCTGGACGCAAGGGCGGCCAGAAGGGTAACAAAAAGGGTTGCAACGGGGGAATGGTGCCTCATGGCGGCCTTTGGTTCAATAACCGCTTCGCCGCTCTTTCCCCGTCGCCCCGGAAGGGGCCGTCAAACCTGTTTTCCCCGGACTTTCGGGCGGTTATGGTGCCAACCATGAGCGTCCCTCAAAACCCGATCATCGTCATCCCCGCGCGCATGGCGGCGACGCGTCTGCCGGGCAAGCCGATCGCTGATATCCACGGGACGCCGATGATCGTCCACGTCTGGCGCCGGGCCGTGGAAGCGGATATCGGGCCGGTGATCGTCGCCTGCGGTGATTTCGAGATCATCGACGCGGTGAAGGAAGCCGGGGGCGATGCCCTTTACACCAATCCCGATCATGCTTCCGGATCGGACAGGGTTTTCGAGGCGATGCATACGGCGGACCCGTTAAAACGCCACGATGGCGTCATCAACCTGCAAGGCGACCTGCCGACCATCGAGCCGGAAATCATCCGTGCCGTGCTGGAGCCGCTTTCCGATCCGGCCGTCGATATCGCGACGCTCTGCGCCGAGATCACCGAGGACGCCGAAAGGGATGATCCAAACGTGGTCAAGGCGGTGCTGTCGATGGCCGACGGGGCCGCCGGGACTGTTTGCGGCCGCGCCCTTTATTTCAGCCGCGCCACGGTGCCTTCGCATTCCGGCCCGCACTATCACCACATCGGGATTTACGCGTTCCGTCGCCAGGCGTTGGAGACCTTCGTCAAGCTGCCCCGGGGCAGGCTGGAAAAGCAGGAGAAGCTGGAGCAGCTGCGCGCCCTGGAGGCCGGCATGCGCATCGATGCCCGGCTCGTTGACACGGTTCCGTTGGGTGTCGATACTCCCGCCGATCTTGAACGCGCTCGCGAACTGCTCGCGCCCGGCGGCACCTGAGCCCGAAAGCCACGCCATGGCCAAGCCCGAAAATACCATCGCCTTCCAGGGCGCCCCCGGGGCGTATTCGGATTTGGCTTGCCGCGGCGCCTACCCGGAGATGACGACCCTGCCGTGCCGGTCCTTCGAGGTTACTTTCGATGCGGTTCGCGAAGGCAGGGCGGCGTTGGCGATGATCCCGATTGAGAATTCCGTCGCCGGGCGGGTCGCCGACATCCACCACTTGCTACCGGAATCGGACCTTCACATCGTCGCCGAGCATTTCCAGCGCGTGAACCATCACCTGCTTGGCCTGCCGGGGGCCGGGATCGGCGACCTGACCCACGTGCACAGCCACATTCACGCACTCAACCAATGCCGCAACCTGATCCGCGAGCTGGGCCTGGAACCGGTCGAACACGTGGACACCGCAGGCGCGGCGGCCGACGTGGCGGCGGCTGGCGACAAGACCCAAGCCGCTATCGCGTCCAAGCTGGCGGCCGAGATGGACGGGCTCCAATCCCTTAAAGCCAATATCGAGGACGCCGAACACAACACCACCCGCTTCGTCGTCATGGCCGCGGAACCCCGGGATCCGGGACCGGAATCGGAACACGTAATGACCAGTTTCGTGTTCCGTGTGCGCAACGTACCGGCGGCGCTCTACAAGGCGCTCGGCGGGTTCGCCACTAATGGAGTCAACTTGACGAAGCTGGAAAGTTACGTCGGCGGCGGTTTCGTCGCCGCGCAATTTTATGCCGACGCCGAAGGCCACCCCGATCAGAAGGCGCTGAAACTGGCGATGGAAGAACTCGCCTTCATCACCCACGAGATCAAGATTCTGGGCGTCTATCCGGGCCATCCCTTCCGTCAACAGCAGGACGAGGCGGCGGAGGAATAAACCGCTGGCTGGCCGTCGGCGCGAAACGCGTCGGCGATGTCCTTGGCCCCCCATGGATTATTTCGGGCCGGGGCGGGTGACTTTGCGCAAGCCGCCGGCCAGGCGTTCCAGCGCCGCCACCTGGTCGCCGGTCATAGCGAACTTTGCCGCCGTCAAAAGCAACGGCTTCGCGGTGAAGCGCTTCACCGTTTGTTCCAGGTTTTCGCGGCGCGGCCCCACCTGCCCCGCCTCAATACCCCGCTTTCGGATCGACGATCGGCTCGGGCGGCTGCCCGGCCCGGATGCGGCGGATGTTTTCGGCCACTGCCTCGGCCGCCGTCGCCGGCACCGTCAGGCTGGCAACATGGGGGGTGACCGTGACCTTGGGATGGTCCCAGAACGGATGATCGTCGGGCAGGGGCTCGGTGTGAAAGACGTCCAGTATGGCGGCGGCCAGATGGCCATCATCCAGGGCCTTGAGCAAATCCTCGTCGACCACGTGGCCGCCGCGGGCGGCGTTGATGACGACGGCGCCACGGGGCAGGCGGGCAAGGGTATCGGCGTTGATGATGGCTTCCGTTTGCGGCGTCAGCGGCAACAGGCAGACGAGGATTTCCGTTCGTTCCAGGAACGGCCCCAGGCCGTGGGCTCCGTGAAAGCCGGTGACGCCGTCCAGGTCCTTGGACGTGCGGCTCCACCCGGCGACGTCGATTTCCAGCCCCCGCAGCTTCGCCGCCGCGTCGGCGCCGAGGATGCCGAGGCCCATGATCCCGACCCGTCTTTTGCGGGTATCGGCCTGGGGAAGCTGCCGCCAGCGTTTCTCGGCGACCAGGCGCTCGTATTCGCCGAAATGGCGGTGGTGGTGGAGCACCCAGTAGATCACGTATTCGCGCATGCCCCGGATCAGCCCCGGGTCGACCAGCCGCACCACCGGCACGCCCTCGGGCAGATCGCGGCCGACCATCAGGTGATCGACCCCGGCGCCCAAGGAAAAGATCGCCTTCAGGTTGGGGAATTTCCTCAGCGCCCCCTTCTTCGGCGCCCACACGAGGGCGTATTCGATGTCCGCCGGATCGCCCCCGTCTGCGCCCCCTTCGCCGCCGGGGGTCCAGACGCGGAAGTCCAGGTCCGGCAGCTCATCGGCCAGGGCGTCGCGCCACAGGTCCGCATCGTCGGTCTTCGAGGAGAACAGGAGGGCCATGGGCCCTAGACGCTGACCGCGCCGGTGTCGTCGGCCTTCATCTCGAAGGCGGCGGCCATCAGCGCCCGGGTGTAGGGGTCCTTGGGGTCGTTGAAGATGTCGTCGGCCGGTCCCTGCTCGACGACCCGGCCCCGGCGCATGACCATGATTTCGTGGGCCATGGCGCGGACGACCTTGAGGTCGTGGCTGATGAACAAGTACGCCAGGTCGTGGCGTTTCTGCAGGTCGCGCAGCAGCTCGACGATCTGCGCCTGAACCGACATATCCAAGGCGCTCGTCGGTTCGTCGAGGACAATGAACTTGGGCTTCAGCACCAGCGCCCGGGCGATGGCGATGCGCTGGCGCTGGCCGCCCGAGAACTCATGCGGGTAGCGGTTCATCATCTCCGCCTCCAGGCCGACTTCCTCGAGCGCCTCGGCGACCCTTTTCCGGCGGCCGTCGAAATCGCCGCCGATGCCGTGGACCAGAAGCCCCTCCTCGACGATCTGTCGCACCGACAGGCGGGGGCTCAAACTGCCGAAGGGGTCCTGGAAGACGATCTGCATCTGGCGCCGGAGCGGCCTCAGCGTTTTTTTGTCCAGGTCCTGGATGGAGTGGCCCTCGAAGGTGATCTCGCCGGAGCTTTTCTCCAGCCGCAGCAATGCCCGGCCGAGGGTGCTTTTGCCCGATCCGCTTTCGCCGACGACGCCGAGCGTATGGCCCCGGCGGACTTCGAGGGTGATGCCGTCCACCGCCTTGACGTGGTCCACCGTGCGCCGGATCACGCCCTTCTTGATCGGGAACCAGACCTTGAGGTCGCCCGTCGCCGACACATTTTCGGCATCCACGGGCGCCGGGTCGGGTTGGCCCTTGGGTTCGGCGTCGAGCAGGTGTTTGGTGTAGGCGTGGGCCGGTTTGCCGAACACCTGGGCCAAATCCCCCTGTTCGACGATTTCGCCGTCGGTCATCACCGAGACCCGGTCGGCCATGCCCCGGACGATCCCTAGGTCATGGGTGATCAACAGCATCGCCATGCCGAGCTTTTGTTGCAGGTCCTTGAGCAACTTCAACACCTGCGCCTGGATGGTGACGTCGAGCGCCGTCGTCGGCTCGTCGGCGATCAGAAGGTCCGGGTCGTTGGCGAGCGCCATGGCGATCATCACCCGCTGCTGCTGTCCGCCGGAAAATTCGTGCGGCAGGGCGCCCAGGCGATCCTTGGCTTCGGGCAGGCCGACCAGGTCGAGCATTTCCAAAACCCGGTCATGGGCCTCGGCGGGGCTGAGCGCCTTGTGCAGGTGCAGGACCTCGGAAATCTGTTTCTCGATTGAATGCAAGGGGTTCAGGGAGTTCAGCGGCTCCTGGAAGATCATGGCGATGCGGTTGCCCCGGATCTCGCGCATGCGGTGGGCGGGGGCGCCCATAAGCTCGTCGCCCCGGAAACGGATGGAGCCGCCGCCGTGCCAGGCCACCGGATAGGGCAGCAACTGCATCACCGAGAGCGCCGTCACCGATTTGCCCGAACCCGATTCGCCGACCAGCGCATGGGTCTCGCCCTTTTCGATCTTCAGCGACACCTCCCGGACCGCCTTGATCTCGGTCTCGTCCCGGCCGAAGGAGGTATAGAGGCCATTGATTTCAAGAAGCGTGCTCATCGGAACGTCTTCCTCGGATCGAATGCGTCGCGCACCGCTTCGCCAATGAAAACCAGCAGGCTGAGCATGATGGCAACGACGGCGAAGGCCGAAAACCCCAGCCACGGTGCGTGCAGGTTGGCCTTACCCTGGTTCAAAAGCTCGCCCAGGCTGGCCGAGCCGACCGGCAGCCCGAAACCGAGGAAGTCCAGCGCCGTCAGGGTAGTGATGGAACCGGCGAGAATGAACGGCATGAAGGTGACGGTGGCGACCATGGCGTTGGGCAGCACGTGCTTAAAGATGATCTTGACGTCGGAAACGCCCAGCGCCTTGGCGGCGCGGACGAAATCCAGGTTCCGCGCCTTCAGGAACTCGGCCCTAACCACGCCGACGAAGCCCATCCAGCTAAACAGCAGCATCAGGCCCAACAGCCACCAGAAATTGGGCGTGATGACGCTGGCCATAATGATCAGCAGATAGAGCATCGGCATGCCGGCCCAGATTTCGATCAAGCGCTGCCCCAACAGGTCCAGCAGGCCGCCGTAGAACCCCTGGAAGGCACCGATCGAAACGCCGACGGCGGCGCTGACAATCGTCAGCGTCAACCCGAACAGTACCGAAATGCGGAATCCGTAAATCATCCGGGCGACCACGTCGCGGCCCTGATCGTCGGTGCCGAGCCAGTTCTGGGCGCTGGGTGGGGCCGGGGCCGGGACTTTAAGGTCATAATTGATGCTGTCGAAGGAAAACCGCACCAGCGGCCACACCATCCATCCTTTCTTGTTGATCAGCTCGATGACAAAGGGGTCGCGGTAATCGGCTTCGGTCAGGAATTCGCCGTCGAAGGCGGTTTCCGGGTATTCGACGAACACCGGGATATAAAACTCGCTGTCGTAACGGATCAGCAGCGGCTTGTCGTTGGCGATAAACTCGGCGAACAGGCTGAGGAAGAACAAGGTAAGGAAAATCCACAGCGAACAGAACCCGCGCCGGTTGTGGGCGAAATTGGCCAACCGGCGGCGCATGATCGGGGTGATACGGAGGCCCAGGAACCGGTCCTTCGGTACCGGCTTGGCCGTTGGCGTTTCGCGGGGGACGGTTTCGACGTGGGCGTTTTCGGGCATGGCTAGACCTCCCTCGCCTCGAAATCGATGCGGGGGTCGATCACGTGGTACATGATGTCGCCGATGATCCCCATCGCCAACCCCAGCAGGGTAAAGAAATAGAGGGTGCCGAACATGACCGGGAAATCGCGCTTCAGGGCCGCCTCGAACCCGAGCAGCCCCAGGCCGTCGAGCGAGAAAATAATTTCCGTCAACATGGCGCCGGTGAACAGGATGCCGATGAAGGCAGCCGGGAATCCGGCGATGACGATCAGCATGGCGTTGCGGAATATGTGGCCATAGAGCACGCGCCGTTCTTCCAGCCCCTTGGCCCGCGCCGTGATCACGTATTGCTTGTTGATCTCCTCTAGGAACGAGTTTTTGGTCAACATCGTCAGCCCGGCGAAGCCGCCGATAACCATGGACAGCACTGGCAACGTCATGTGCCAGAAGTAATCGGCGATTTTCCCCAACAACGACAGATCGTCGAAATTAGGCGACACCAGCCCGCGAAGCGGGAACCAGTCCAGATACCGGCCGCCGGCGAAAACGACGATCAGTAGGATGGCGAACAGGAATCCCGGCACCGCGTTGCCGAAAACAACGACGCCGGATGTCCAGACATCGAACTTTGATCCGTCCCGGACCGCCTTGGCGATGCCGAGCGGGATGGAGATCATATAGACCAGCAGCGTCGTCCACAGCCCCAGCGAGATGGACACCGGCATCTTGTCGACGACCAGTTGAGCTACGCTCTTGTCCTGAAAGAAGCTGTCGCCGAAATCGAACCGGACATAGCTGCTTATCATCAGGGCGAATCGTTCGTGGGCCGGCTTGTCGAGCCCGAACTGACGCTCGATGTCCTTGATCAGTTCCGGCGGCAGCCCTTGGGCACCGCGGTAGCGACTCGGTGCGCCGGCCTGTTTTCCGGTGACCTGGGTGCGCTTGCCAGCTGCGACCTCTGAGCCGGCTTCGCCGCCGACCCGGGCCGTCACGTCGATGGCTTCGCCTGTCAACTGCGCGATCATCTGTTCCACCGGGCCGCCCGGCAGCACCTGCACGACGGCGAAATTGATGACCATGATCCCGAACAACGTCGGGATGATCAGCAGCAATCGGCGGACGATGTAAGCGTACATTAAGTCATAAACTCATTTGGTCCGCCCGATGGCTCAAGTTTGGCGAGTGAAGATCAAACGGCAGCGTCGGCACTTGACCCTTTCGACGCTGCCCGCCTCGCCAAATCCGAGAGTTGCCTCCAGGACCTTAAAATCGTGAAAGCCAAGCCGGCATAACCAACGACCAATAATGCCAGGGATGTCCAATTGTTTGTCCCCATTTTCCAGCCCGGGCGGGCACAAAGAGTACGGCCACGGAGAGTATAGCCCAATCCCCGCATTCCGC
>PTLK01000079.1 GCA_002938075.1 Alphaproteobacteria bacterium MarineAlpha3_Bin3 | reverse complement strand
GGGATCGTTTATCTTCATATGCAAGGCGCCTGCGCCGGCTGTCCCAGCTCGACCGCGACCCTGAAACACGGCATCGAGAACATGCTCAAGCACTACATCTCGGAAGTGACCGAAGTCAGGGCCATCGACTAGATGCTGGGGCATTGAAAAAGGACTGTCTTTTTCGGCCCTTATCAGGAAAACTCTAAAAAATGCAAATGCTGCGTTGCAATATTTTTTGTTGCAACGCACAAAAACTGGTATTAGAATCCGGGATGTGTTAGACAACGTCCCAAATCTGCCGGCCAGTGGCTCCGTTTAAGACACGTGTGTGGGAGACAAAACGGAAGGCCTGGAAAGCTAAGGTGGTTTGTGCAATTGAGGGGTTGAAGCGGCGGGCGACTGCCGCTCCATTTTCGTTAACCGATGACGATACGTTTTGAACGTGGCGCGTTGATCGCCGTCGCCGGTCTTGTCGCTGGCCTCATCTCCGCGGTCATCCTCAGCCCGCTTGAAAAAGCGACGGTGTCGCCCAAGGCGTCGCAAAGGCTGGCGATATCCCAATCCGTTCCGGCGCCTGTTTTACCCCCGGTTTTCACCCGCCTGGCCGAAGATGTGATGTTAGTCCTCGCCCCGCCCGCAAGGGAGCGGATAGAGCCGGTAATAAGTCCCAAGATGGCCGGAATCGACACCCTGACCGGCTTTATGTCCGTCGACGATGTCGACCGCACCAGCCGCGAGAAGTTTTTGAAAACGACGCAAGCGTTGTCGGAAACGTTTAACCAATTGGGCTACGACCTCGATCTTGTCCGTTCCGGCAAGGCCCTGGTGCCGCGCCTGTTTCTGGCCAGCCTGCCGGGCGACCTCAAGGACATCCCTGAAGCCCGGGTCCGCAAGACGCTTTTCTTCAAGACCGTTTTACCCCTTATCCTGCAGGTCAACGAGGAAATCCTGGGTGACCGCCGGCGGCTGTGGAGGCTCCATTTTAAACGCAGCCTCGGTCTAAAACTCGGTCCGGCGGACCGGCTGTGGCTGATGGTCATGGCCGAGCGCTACAACCTGAAGAACGCCACCATCGACAATCTTCTGAAGCGGGTCGATATCATCCCGCCGTCCCTCGCGCTCGCCCAGGCGGCGGAGGAAAGCGGCTGGGGGACGTCGCGTTTCGTGCGCGAGGGCAACGCCGTTTTCGGGCAGTGGACGTTCTCAGATAGCGGAAATCTGGAGCCGGCCCGGCGCGACGAAGACAAGACCCATAAAATTAGGGCCTTTCCGAGTCTGCTGGATTCCGTCCGCGCTTATGCCCACAACCTCAACACCCATTACGCCTACCGGCAAATGAGGCGGATCCGCCGCGGGTTCCGGCTCAAGGGGGCGCCGTTGGAGGGCCTGTTGATGATCGGCGACCTGAAAAGCTATTCCGAACGGGGCGAGAAATACGTCGAAACCATCAAGGTCCTCATCGAGGCCAATAACCTGCAACGCTTCGACGACGCCCGGTTAGGCGACGAAGGCCCGCTCATCTGACGGGTCCGGCGTTTTCAATCATTTAGGTCTGTAAAACTGGCGGCCGAACCAGTACCACCGGCCGTCGCCGACGGGCAGCGTGCAGTTGACCCGGGTGCGGCCCTTGGGGAACGCCTTTTTGACCCTGATCTCGATCCGCCGTTGGCCCAGGCGTTCCAGCCTTGCCCGGCCGTCGTGAGATGAAAAACACGAAAGCCGGTTCAGCCCCTTGACCGGGCCGGTGATGGTGAATCCCATGGCCGGGGGATTATTGGCGCCGATCATCGGGTCGGCGGGGGTAATGTCGATAACGGGCAGCGGCAGGGCGTTGGCCGTGAGCTTGAAACGCGGCAGGCCGCCGTAACTTTCGTTCATGGCGAAACGGGGCAGATCGAAAATGTTGCCGCCGCTGCCGATGGCACCCGAATGTTGACCGAAGGCGGCGGCAAACCTGGCCTCCTTGACCACCGTATGAACAGCCAAAGAGGATTCGCCGTAAGGATAAGCAATCAGCGACGGCCGCTGGCCGAGCTCTTCCTCGAAGCGTTTGTTCGAACGTTCCAGTTCACCCCGATTCCGGGTGTCGTCGGCATCGGGCATATGCAGGTGTGTCTCCGTCTGGCTGCCGATGGCGACCCCGGCCCGCACCATCTCCCTGATCTGGTCCCAGTTCATGTAGCCGGACTGTTTGTGGTCGACGGCGCCAGTGGCGACGAAAAGGGTAAAAGGAAAACCGGCTTTCTTCAGCCGCGGCCAGGCTTCCGTGTAGACGGAAAGAAAGGCGTCGTCGATGCTCAGGCCGACGGCGCGGTCGGGAAGAGTCTTGGCGCCGAGAAGGGCGTCGATGATGTCCGCCAACGCCATGACGCGATAGCCCCCTGAGCTCAATTCCCGGAGATGGGCCTCGAATTGTTCAAGGGTAACGTTGGTGGATGGGTATCGGGATTCCCCGAACCGATGATACATGATGACCACGGCCCTGGTTTTGGCTGCCGCCGGGGCGGCCCCGCCGATAAGGACGACGCCGGCCCCCGCCAGGGCCGCCAGGACCACCAGACAGGCCCCGGCCAGGGCGGTCAGGAGGGAACGGGGGGCGCGGCGCGGCGAAAAGGCGCTTGCCTTCGAATGGGGGAACATCCGGCGAAGGGTCATAGTTTTTTCCGGCCTCGATGCCGGCCTTGATGATGAGCTTTGATTTTTCCCCCTTTCAAGCGCCAGCACAAGTGCCATACTCATACCAAGGATTATGCATGCCGGGAGGCACAAATGACTGTTGCCCTCAATCAAGACGCCCTCGACCAACTCTTCAACGACGCCCGCACCCATAACGGTTGGCTGGACAAGCCGGTGGAAGAAGACTTTCTGCGCGCCGTCTGGGACCTGACCAAGATGGGCCCGACGAGCGCCAATTGCAGCCCCGCCAGGATCGTTTTCGTGGTTTCTGCCGAGGCCAAGGAGCGCCTGAAACCCTCCCTGATTGAAGGCAATGTGGACAAAACCATGGCCGCGCCCGTCACCGCCATCATCGGCTCGGATCAGAAATTCCATGACCGCCTGCCCGAGCTTTTTCCCCATGCCGACGCCAAATCGTGGTTCGAGGGAAACGAGCCCCTGATCCAGACCACCGCCTTCCGCAACGCGACCCTGCAAGGGGCCTATTTCATCCTCGCCGCCCGGGCGTTGGGCTTAGACTGCGGGCCGATGTCGGGATTTGACAATGACGCCGTCGATGAAACCTTCTTTGCCGGAACGGACGTAAAGTCCAATTTTCTTTGCAGCATCGGTTACGGCAGTGGCGAGAACATGTTTCCAAGGAGTCCGAGGCTGGATTTCGACGACGCTTGCTCGGTCGTTTAGGCCTGAGGGCGAGGGCCTAAACGACAGGTAAAGCGAAAAACAATGCGAATTCTGGGTTTTGACACCGCGACATCGGCTTGTTCGGCCGCCGTTTGGGAAGACGGACGCATCGCCGCTAGGCGGTTCGAGCCCATGTCGCGGGGCCAATCGGAACGCCTGATGCCCATGGTCCGGGAGGTTCTATCGGAAGCCGGGGCCGATTTCCCGGACCTCGACCTGCTCGCCGTAACCACCGGGCCCGGGGCTTTTACCGGGCTCAGGATCGGCCTTGCCGCCGCCCGGGGGATGGCCTTGGCGGGAGACCTGGCCTGTTTCGGCGTCACCACCCTGGACGCCGTCGCCGCCGGGGTTTCCGAAACCGAGCGGCAGAAGGCAAATGTGCTGGTGGTGCTCGATTCCAAACGCGCCGAGGTCTACGCCCAGGCCTTTCGGTCTGACCTTCGGCCCTTGTCCGAGGCGCAAGCCCTTATGCCCGCCGATTTGGCCGCCTTGATGGCAAACGGCGAAGGGGACGCCGATCGCGTGCTGGTCGCCGGCGATGGCGCCGGGCAAGTCATCCAGGCGCTTAAGGATAAGGGAATAGAGGCCGTTCTCAGTACCGCCCCGGGTGTCCCCGACGCGGCAACCGTCGCCGCGATCGCCGCCGAGCGGTGGTTCCCGGATCAACCGGCGGAGCCGCTCCGGCCGTTGTACCTAAGACCCCCCGACGCGAAAGCCTCTAAAAATGGCGGCGGAATCCGGCCCCGGAAGGGTCCCTAGCCCTTGCCGGCGGGTTTTTGGCTAGGCTTTTTTGACAATTAGGCGATGGATACCGTCGGCCGGCTGCGACGGGTCATCGGGTTCAAAGCTGAGAATGCCGTGGCCGTGGTCCTTGAGCGAACGGGGGACGTTTTCAATGGGTTCGCGGCCCTGAAGGCGGACTTCGGCAGTCTGTCCCGACTGCATGCTTTCGATAAGAAGTTTTGTTTTGACGAAAGTAAGTGGGCAGACTTCATTGGTAATATCGATATAGAAGTCCGTCTTGTGGCCCTTATTGTCTTTCACGGCGTTATTCATTGTTCTTACTTGCCCGGGATGAATATGTTTATTATATAAGACTCCAATAAAAAGGCTGCCTTATAATAAAAACTAGGCGATAAAAAAATTTTCTCGCCGGCCTGGGGAATCATAACAGTGAGGATCAATCGCAGATGACCGATAAACCCAATGTGAGCGAGCTGCTGGGGCTGACGTCCGAAATCGTCGCCGCGCACGCGTGCAACAATACCATTACCTCCGGCGACCTGCCGCAATTAATTCAGGATGTCTATAAAACCTTGGCGGTGGTCGGAACGACACCCCTGGCGCCCGAGCGCCCGCGTCCTGCCGTTGCCATTAAGAAATCCGTTTTCCCTGATTACATCGTCTGTCTCGAAGACGGCAAGAAGCTGAAAATGCTCAAACGCCACCTAAAGACAGCCTACAACCTGACGCCCGAGGAATACCGGAAACGCTGGGGCCTGCCTATCGGTTACCCCATGGTGGCGCCGAATTACGCCAAACATCGTTCCAATCTGGCCAAGAAGATAGGCCTTGGCACAAAACCCCGCAAGCGCCGCCGCTAAATCCCGGAACTTTTCCGCGCTAGGGGGTTCGGCCGTCAGGGCCTTGCCGGCGGCCTGGGCGAGCGCAATCCGCATGACGAAACCAGGTTATCCGGGTCCGGGCTTTAAACGGGCTGACAGCGATCCGATATAATATTTTCCCTATGATCCTTGGTATTTGGGAACAGCCATGCCGGAAAATAGAATCGAGCGCCTGTGCATAGATAAAGGCATGAAAATGACCGAGCAGCGCCGGGTCATTGCCCGGGTGCTGTCGACGGCCAAGGATCATCCGGACGTCGAGAAAGTCTACCGGCGGGCCAGCGAAATGGACCCCAAAATATCCATTGCCACCGTCTATCGGACGGTGCGCCTTTTCGAAGAGGCGAATATCATCGAACGGCACGATTTCGGTGACGGACGGTCCCGTTATGAAGAAGCCACCGATGAACACCACGATCATCTGATCGACATCCAGTCCGGCGAGGTTATCGAATTTCAAAACCAGGAAATCGAGGCCCTCCAGGAAGAAATCGCCGAAAAACACGGCATGAAACTCGTCGGACACCGCCTTGAACTCTATGGCGTGCCCCTGGACTCATCCGGGGATAACAAGGAATGAAAAATAGGCAATTGGCGCAAAAGCTTTATATCAAAACCTACGGTTGCCAGATGAACGTCTATGACTCCGGGCGCATGGCGGACGTCCTGGCGCCGTTGGGCTATACCCTTGCCGATACGCCGGAAGGCGCTGATATGGTGATCCTCAATACCTGCCATATCCGGGAAAAGGCGGCGGAGAAGGTCTATTCGGAACTCGGCCGCCTCAGGCGCCTGAAAACCGCCAGGGAAAAACAAGACGGGCGCATGATCCTGGCCGTCGCCGGTTGCGTTGCGCAGGCTGAAAGCGAGGAAATCCTCGACCGGGCGCCCTTCGTCGACATGGTCTTCGGTCCCCAGGCCTATCACCGGCTGCCGGAACTGTTGGCCAGGCTCAAGCGCGCCGGAAAGGCGGTGCTCGATACCGATTTTCCGCCCGAGCCCAAATTCGATTATCTGCCGAAGGACGTCCCCGAACCCGGCGCCGCCGGCACCTCGGCCTTTTTGACCGTTCAGGAAGGGTGCGACAAGTTCTGCACCTTCTGCGTCGTTCCCTATACCCGCGGCGCCGAATATTCCCGTCCCGCCGAGGACGTGATCGCCGAGGCCGCTCGGCTGGTCGCCGCCGGGGTGCGGGAAGTTACGCTTTTGGGGCAAAACGTCAACAACTACCACGGCGCCGAGCCCGCCGGGACCGAAACCTGGGGACTCGGGCGGCTGATCCGGGAACTGGCCGAAACCGACGGCATCGAGCGCATCCGCTATACCACATCCTATCCCGCCGACATGAACGATGAATTGATCGCCACCCACGGGGAGGTGCCGGAACTGATGCCGTTTTTGCATTTGCCCGTGCAATCGGGGTCCGACACCGTGCTCAAGGCGATGAACCGGCGCCACACCGCCGACGATTACCGCCGCCTGGCCGGCCGTCTTCGCGGCGCCCGGCCCGACATCGGGCTATCCTCGGACTTTATTGTCGGCTTCCCGGGCGAAACCGACGCCGATTTCGCCGGCACCTTGGGGCTGGTGGAAGAAATTGGTTTCGTTCAGGCCTATTCATTCAAATACAGCCGGCGGCCGGGAACCCCGGCCGCGGCCATGGACGCCCAGGTCCCCGAGACGGTCAAAAACGAACGCCTGGAGGTCCTGCAGGACGTTTTGAACGCCCAACAACTGGCCTTCAACCGTTCCTGCGTAGGCCGGGTACTGCCGGTGCTGTTGGACCGTCCGGGCCGCAAGCCGGGACAGTTGGTCGGGCGCAGCCCCTATATGCAGGCCGTTCATGTAGACGACCCCATCGAAGGACCCGGCGCCATCGTTCGCCTGGTCATCACCGCCGCCCACGCCAACAGCCTCAAGGGCGTCGTGGAAATCAGGGAAGCCGGCGCCGGCACCATTGGGGAAAGGGTGACCGCTTGACCCGGACAGTGAAACGAAAAACCGTCAACGACCCCGTCGCGCCCGAAACCGCGGAAAGGGCCTTTGCCGACAACCGCCTGGCCATGGAACTGTTCGGCTCCCATCATCGCAACCTGGCCCGCATCGAGCAGGTGATGGATGTGGCCATCAACGCCCGTGGAAACGAGGTCACCATCACCGGCGACGCCGACGCCGTCAACGGCGCGGCGCGGGTCCTCGATGGGCTGTATGGCCGCCTTGAGAAGGGCCACGAAGTCAACGGCGAGGAAGTCGAGGCGGTCCTGCGCATGGCCAAGGCCCCGGGCGGCGATATCGCCGACGCCGATCTGACGATCCGCACCCGAAAACGCCACATTTCTCCGCGCTCTTCAGGGCAGGCCGACTACCTTCGCGCCATCGATGACGTCAAACTGGTTTTCGGCGAAGGCCCGGCCGGCACCGGCAAGACCTATCTGGCGGTCGCCAAGGGGGTCGAGCGGCTGGTCAAGGGTTCCGTCGACCGTATCATCCTGTCGCGCCCGGCGGTCGAAGCGGGCGAGCAACTGGGTTTCCTGCCTGGCGACATGCGCGAAAAAGTGGACCCGTACCTAAGGCCGCTTTATGACGCGCTGTTCGACATGCTGCCGGAGTCCCAGGTGGTCAAGCGCCTGGAGAAGGGGGAAATCGAGGTGGCGCCCCTGGCCTTCATGCGCGGCCGGACCCTGTCCAACGCCTTCGTAATCCTGGACGAGGCCCAGAACACGACCGCCGTGCAGATGAAGATGTTTCTGACCCGGCTCGGCGAAAATTCCTCCATGGTCATCACCGGCGACTTAAGCCAGGTCGACCTGCCCAGCGGCGTTCGGTCCGGGCTTCGCGACGCCATGGAAACATTGACCGGTGTCGACGGCGTCGCCTTCATCACTTTCACCGAAACCGACGTGGTCCGCCATCCCCTCGTCAGCCGCATCGTCCGCGCCTACGGCAAGGTCGAAGAGCGGCGAAAGTCAGGGGCGCGCTACGAAAAGAAAGCAAACGCCGAAACCAAGTCGGAAGCGGTCGATGATGACTGAAGCCGCTTCCATGACAGGCCGCCCCGGCCCTAAAATCGACGTTTCCGTGT
>PTLK01000078.1 GCA_002938075.1 Alphaproteobacteria bacterium MarineAlpha3_Bin3 | reverse complement strand
AGCCGGAACCCGAAATCGAGCCGGCACCCGAGCCCGAGCCCGAGCCGGCACCGACACCCGAACCGGCACCACCGCCACCGCCGCCCATGCCGGCACCGATGGAGGACGTGCTTCAGCTGACTCCGGAAATGGTAACCTCGAACATTATTTCAAGGTCGACAATCAGTGCCTCGACCGACGTTCTGGCGGAACTGGCGAGGGCGATTCTGAACCGCCGCGACGTTGCCATCGACGAAGCGGGCCAGAACATGACCCTGGAAGGCATGGTGCGTGAAATGCTCAAGCCCCTGCTCAGGGAATGGCTGGACCGCAATCTTCCTTACCTGATCGAGCGCCTGGTGAAGAAGGAAATCGACATCATGATCAACCGGGCCGAAGGACTTTCCGATTAGACCTTAATTTGGCTCTAGAAACTCCCGCGCCGCCCGGTTAAATTGCGCCGCGAGGGCGGCGTTAACTCTCCCGATCCATGACATAAAGAAGGCCCACCAGCCATGCTGGACAAGACCTATCGGCCCGGTGAGGTCGAAGAAAAACACTATGCTTCCTGGGAGTCCGAGGGCGCGTTCGCCTGCGGCCAGCATCCGGACGCCGATCCGTACACCATCGTCATCCCGCCGCCCAACATCACCGGCAGCCTTCACATGGGCCATGCCCTCAACAGCACTTTGCAGGACATCTTAATTCGGTATCAGCGAATGCGGGGGCGGGACGCCCTTTGGCAGCCGGGCACCGACCATGCCGGTATCGCCACCCAATTGGTCGTCGAACGCCAGTTGGCGGAACAAGGCAAAACTCGCCATGACCTGGGGCGCAGGAAGTTCATCGAACGGGTCTGGGAATGGAAAGCGGAATCGGGCGGCACCATCACCGGCCAGCTCCGCCGGCTCGGCGCGTCGTGCGATTGGCGGCGCGAGCGCTTCACCATGGATGACGGCCTTTCCAGCGCCGTGCGCAAGGTGTTCGTCGAGCTTTACAAGCAAAACCTGATTTACCGGGACAAAAGGCTGGTCAACTGGGACCCCGAGCTTCACACCGCCATTTCCGACCTAGAGGTTGAGCAGCGCCAAGTGACCGGCAAATTGTGGTACTTCAAGTATCCCATCGAAGACCGCGAGGGCAAATTCGTCACCATCGCCACCACCCGGCCCGAAACCATGCTCGGCGACGTCGCCGTCGCCGTTCATCCCGACGACGAACGCTACAAGGACCTGGTGGGCAGGAACTGCATTCTGCCCATCGTCGGGCGCAAGCTCATTGTTGTCGCCGACGAATACGCCGACCCGGAAAAGGGCTCGGGCGCGGTCAAGATGACGCCGGCCCACGACTTCAATGATTTCGATGTCGGCAAGCGCCATAACCTTAAGATGGTCAACATTTTCGACCAGGACGCGTGTCTCAACGACAACGTGCCCGAAGCCTACCGGGGCATGGACCGATATGAGGCCCGCGATAAGGTCCTGGCCGAAATGGAATCCCTCGGGCTTTTCGACAAGGTCGAGGAAAACCCGATGACCATTCCCTATGGCGACCGCTCCGGCGTCGTCATCGAGCCGTGGCTGATGGATCAGTGGTTCGTCGATGCCGAGAGACTCGCCGGGCCGGCGATCACGGCGGTCGAGCAGGGCCGCACCACCTTCGTGCCCAAACAGTGGGAAAACACCTATTACGAATGGGTGCGTAACATTCAGCCGTGGTGCATCTCGCGCCAGATCTGGTGGGGCCATCAAATCCCGGCCTGGTTCGGCCCCGACGGCGAGATTTTCGTCGAGGAGACGGAGGAAGAAGCCTTAGCCGAGGCCGAGAAGGTCTATGGCAAGCCGGTCGAACTAGAGCGCGAGGAAGATGTTCTCGACACCTGGTTCTCGTCCGCGCTATGGCCGTTCTCCACCCTCGGCTGGCCTGACGAAACGCCCGAGCTCAAGCGCTATTACCCGACTGACGTGCTGATTACCGGTTTCGACATCATCTTTTTCTGGGTCGCCCGGATGATGATGATGGGCCTGCATTTCATCGACAAGGTGCCGTTCCATACCGTCTACATCCATGCCCTGGTGCGCGACGAAAAGGGCCAGAAGATGTCGAAATCCAAGGGCAACATCATCGACCCGCTGGAACTGATCGATAAATTCGGCGCCGATGCGCTCCGCTTCACGCTCACCGCCCTTGCCGCGCAGGGCCGCGACGTCCGGCTTTCGGAAAGCCGGGTCGAAGGCTACCGCAATTTCGTCACCAAGCTCTGGAACGCGGCGCGGTTCTGCGAGATGAACGAATGCCGGCCGGTGGCCAATTTCGATCCCGTAGAGGCTAAGCTGACCGTAAACCGCTGGATCATCGGCAAGGTCCGCGACGCCGAGGCGGCGATGACCGGCGCCCTCCAAGCTTATCGATTCAACGACGCGGCGTCGGCCCTTTATCATTTCACCTGGGGCACGTTTTGCGACTGGTATCTGGAATTCCTGAAGTCGATCCTCGAAGGCGACGACGAAGCGGCGAAAGCCGAAACCCGGGCGACGGCGGCGTGGACGCTGGATCAACTGCTTCATTTGTTGCATCCGATCATGCCCTTCGTCACCGAGGAACTGTGGGAGCAACTGGCCGACGGCGGCCGCGACGGGCCGCTGATCACGTCTCAGTGGCCAAAACTCGGCGAGGACTTGGTCGATGTGGACGCCAACGCCGAAATGGACTGGGTGGTGCGGCTGATTTCACAGGTCCGCGCCGTTCGCGCCGAAATGAACGTGCCGCCGAAGGCAAAAATCCCTCTTATATTAAAGGACGCCGGCGACATGGCCCAGGCCCGCATGGGCCGTCACCAAGGCCTGATTCAACGCCTGGCCCGGTTGTCGTCGCTCGATGAGTTGGATGGCGAGGTGCCGAAGGGGGCGATCCAGGACGTACTCGATGAGGCGACGATCATTCTGCCGATCGCCGACGTCATCGACCTGGACAGCGAAAAGGCGCGGTTGGAAAAAGAGATCGCCAAGATGAACGCCGAGGTGGAACGCTTCAAGGAGAAGCTGGCCAACGAGAAATTCATCGCCAACGCGCCGCAAGCGGTTGTCGAAACCGAGCGCGAGAAGCTCAAAGACGCGATCAACCAGCGCGCCAAAATAGATGAGGCCCTAGGAAGGCTAACGGCGGCGAGTTAGGATAACCCGGGGAACCAGGAACCATGGATAAGCAGACTCAGGAAATCATAGAAGGGGTCGTCGCCATCACCATCGAATACGGGGTCGACATCGTCGGCGCCATCGTTCTGCTGATCATCGGCTGGACCGTCGCCGGCTGGGCTCGCCGCGGCGTCCGGCATGCGCTGGAACGCGTGCCCCGGATGGACGAAACCCTGAAGCCATTCCTGGCCAAGCTGGTCTGGTACGTGATCATGGCCTTCGTCCTGGTCGCGGTTCTCAGCCAGTTCGGGGTGCAGACGACATCGGTCATCGCCGTCCTCGGCGCCGCCGGCCTGGCTATCGGTTTGGCGCTGCAGGGCACGCTGGCCAACGTCGCTTCCGGGGTGATGCTGCTGTTCCTCAGGCCGTTCAACATCGGCGATTACGTCGACGCCGGCGGCATCGCCGGCACGGTGGTCGAAATCGGCCTGTTCAATACCGAAATCAAGACCCGCAAGGGTCTTTGCCTGATCGTTCCCAACAAGATTATCTGGGAAAGCCCGATCACAAACTTTTCCCGCAACCCGACGCGGCGGTTCGATATCACCGTCGGCATCAGTTACGGCGACGACGTCAACGGCGCCACGGACCTATTGATGGGGCTGTTGACCGGCGACGAGCGCATATTGGACGACCCGGAACCCCTGGCCGTGGTCGAGGAACTGGGCGACAGCGCCGTGATCATTAATCTCAGGGCCTGGACCCGGGCCGAGGATTTCTGGGCCGCGGTTTGGGACCTCAAAAAGGCCATCAAGGTCGAGTTCGAAGTGGCGGGATACTCGATTCCGTTCCCGCAGCGCGACATCCACATCGTTTCCGGCGACCTGCCTGGATAGCATTCTTGACGGCGATGAAAGCGTTCGCCTTTTTTTGGGTTTTATTGTTTCTGGCATCCGCCCCCGGGCCGGCCGCGGCCGGGGAACTGCCGATCTTCGACGCCCACATGCATTATTCCCAAAGCGCCTGGGAGGTCCTTTCGCCCGAAGACGTGGTGAAAATGATGAAAAAATTGGACATCATCGGGGCCTTGGTTTCGTCCACCCCCGACGAGGGTACGCAAAAACTCATCAAGGCAGCCCCGGATCGCGTGATTGGCGGGTTCCGCCCCTACCGGGAATCCAACGACCTGGGCCGTTGGTATGAAAAAGCCGAGTTGGTCCCCTATAGCGAAAAACGCTTAAGATCCGGTCGTCACCGGGTATTCGGCGAGGTCCATCTCTATGGCCCGGAAAACCTGCAAACACCCCAAATGGTACGTTTTTTTGCCATGATGGAAGAACATGGCCTTATCCTGCAGCCGCACACGGAGGCCTGGGTCGTCAGGGCGCTGTTCGCCAAAAAGCCCGATTTGACAATCCTCTGGGCCCATGCCGGCTTTTCCGAACCCGCCTCCGTGGTCGGCAAGATGCTTAATCGATACCCGAACCTGTGGGCCGAACTGTCGTACCGGGCCCAAGACATCATGCCCGGCGGCGAGATCGATCCCGGTTGGCGAAAGGTCCTGGTTCGCCACGCCGACAGGTTGATGATCGGCACCGACACCTGGGCCGTCGACCGCTGGCACGAATATCGGGGCTTGATCGGCGAACATCGGCGGTGGCTGGCGAAGCTGCCGCCCGAGGTGGCCGAAAAGATCGCCCACAAGAACGCCGAAAGGCTCTTACAGCCCGGCCGCTAGGGCAAGCCGCCGTTCCTTGGTATCATGGCCGGGCGGAAGGTATTAGCCCATGAGCGAAGAATTCGAAGTCCCTGAATTGACCGATAATCCCAGCGCGGAAGAGCGCGCCGAATACGTCATCCTGCGTCTGGAGCAGTTCATCCGCGAGGGCCGCACCTTCGACGAGGGCATGTCGTTCAAAATCTGGCAGGCGATGGCGAAGACGGAAATCGCCATTGCCATCGCCGAGGCCGAGTTGGACCAGCAAAAGGACGACGTGGTCACCAAAAGGCTGTTGTTTACCTTCGCCGCCTCCCTGGTGACGATCGGATTCTGGGGCACCGCCGTAAGCCTGCACAAGGTCGCCTATCTGCCCGGTGCCATCGTCGTCGGGCTGGCCGGGCTGTTCCTGATGGGGGTGGCCGGGGAGTGGCGGTTCCGCAAATGGCGGCTCAACCGCCAGGCCAACAAGCGGCGCAAATCCCTGGCCCGGGTCGAGAGCCTGAACCGCCGCATCAAGCGCCTCGAGCACGACCTCGAAAAAGAAGAAAAGAAGCTCATGAAAAAGGTCAAGGAAGCCGCCAAGGTAGCTAAAATGGCGGCCGGGGGCTGACCTTAAATCGCCTGGTCCAACCCTTCGATCAGCCGCTCGACCTCTTCCATCGTATTGTAATGCACCATCGAGGCGCGGACGACGCCTTCGGTTGAGGGCAGCCCCAAGGCGTCGAGCAGTCTCGGGGCGTAGAAATGCCCCTGGCCGATGGCAATCTTGGCGGGTTCTAGCAGCGCCGGGATTTCGGCCGCCGGGCGGCCCTTGACGGCAAAGGAAAACGTCGGCGTGCGCTCGGCTGCGGCGCCGGTTTTCGGCCCCAGCCAACGCACATTCGGTTTCGAAGCCAGGAAATCGGCGAACCGCATGGCCAGGGCCTGTTCGTGGTCGGCAATGAGCCCGAAGACCGCCTCGATACGGCCTTGAAACGTGTTCGGCGGTTCGTCCAGGTGATGGGTAGCGAGGGCCTCGAAATAATCGGCGACTCCAACCAAGGCTGCGGTGAATTCGTGGTTGGGGCCGCCGGGGTTCATTTTCAGCGGCATTTGGTCATCGAGGAAGAAATGGTTCTGGCCGGGCAGGCCCTCGAGGTGCTCCTTCTTGGCGTACAACAGCGACACGTGCGGCCCATAGAGCTTATAAAGGCTGAGAAGGTAGAAATCGACGTCGAGCGCCTTCACGTCCAGCGCCCGGTGAGGCGCATAGGCGACGCCGTCGATGCAGACCATGGCGCCGGCGTCGTGGACCGTCCGGGTAATGGCGGCGATGTCGTTGATGGCGCCCAATACGTTGGAACAGTGGCTGCAACACACCAACCGGGTTTTATCGCTTAACAGCCCCTTGAGGGTGTCGTTCTCCAACGCCTCCGTTTCCGGGTTCAGCGACCATTCGCGGACGGTAAATCCCCTGTCCGCCAGCCGCCGCCAGGCGCCGATGTTGGCCTCGTGGTCGAGGTTGGTGACGATGATCTCGTCGCCGGGTTTGAGCACCCCAGCAAGGGCATTGGCCAGGACATAGACGTTCATGGTCGTCGACGGGCCGATGATGACCTCTTCCACACGGGCGCCCACCATCTCGGCCATCAGGCGCTGGCCGGTGGCCATGCGCTCCCCCGCCTTGGCTGAGGCTTCGTAACCGGCGCCGGGCTGGACCTGGGTTTCGCGCATGTATTGGGTGACGCGGTTGACGACGCTTTCGGGCACGAAGGAACCGCCGGCGTTCTCGAAAAAGGCCCAGTCCCAGCAACGGGAGGGATAAAGCCCGCGGATGAAGTCCAGGTCCAAAGGGGAGGGCAAGGAAACGGGACCCGGGCCGTTCAGGCGTAGGTGGCGATGGCCATGACGAGTTCCGCCACCTTGGCCGGGTCGTCGTTGAATTTGATGCCGACTTCGCCGTCGGCGCTCCAGCGGATTTCCGTGTCGAACGACCCGAAGGGATCGATTTCGAGGACCGCCTTTTTGCCCGACTTCAACGCCCGGCCAAGATGCAACTGGGCGCCGCCGAACGAAATATTGATGATCTCGCAGTCGTGGGCCTTGTCCCCGACCTGAAGGCTGGCGGCGAAAAGAACGTCCTTGCGGTCGAATTTCCGGTCGTCGGTGGGGTTGGTCGGTTCGCTCATGGAAGTCCCCTCCCCAGGCTCTCTGTTTAGCCTAGATATCCGCGTAGACGTGCGCTTCGCCTTGGGCGCCGGGATGGGTGACGGCGCCGTGGCGGGCTTCGCCGACCGTTTGCGCGTAACGCCAAAGAGCGCCGGACTGATAATCGTTCTGGTGCGGTTTCCAAGTCTTCTTTCGCTCGGCCAATTCGTCGTCAGAGATGTCGACTTCTATGGTGCCGGCCTCGGCGTCGATGGTGATGATGTCGCCGTCCTTCAACAGGCCGATGGGCCCGCCGGTGGCGGCCTCGGGGCTGACGTGGCCGATGCAAAAGCCACGGGTGGCGCCGGAAAAACGCCCATCGGTGATCAACGCCACCTTATCGCCCATGCCTTGTCCGTATATGGTCGCCGTTGTCGACAGCATCTCGCGCATGCCGGGGCCGCCGCGGGGGCCTTCGTTGCGGATGATCAGCACGTCGCCTTCGGCGTAATCCTTCTTGAGCACGGCCTCGAAACATTCCTCTTCGCTTTCGAACACCCGAGCCGGTCCGGTGTGTTGAAGGCCCTTCATGCCGGCGACTTTGACGATGGCCCCGTCCGGCGCCAGGTTGCCGGTCAGGCCGACGACGCCGCCGGTCGGCGACAAAGGATTGGTCACCGGCCGGATCACGTCCTGGTCTTCGCGGAATTCCACGTCGGCCAGGTTCTCGGCGATGGTCTTGCCGGTGACGGTCATGCAGTCTCCATGAAGGAAGCCGCCGTCCAGCAGCGTCTTCATCAATACCGGCATGCCGCCGGCTTCGTGCATGTCCTTGGCCACGTACTTGCCGCTCGGCTTGAGGTCGGCGATGTAGGGCGTTTTCTTGAAAATTTCGCATACCTCCAAAAGGTCGAAGTCGATTCCCGCTTCGTTGGCGATCGCCGGCAAGTGCAGGCCGCCGTTTGTCGACCCGCCGGTGGCGGCGACGACGACGGCGGCGTTTTCCAGCGCCTTTCTGGTGACGATGTCGCGGGGCCGGATGTTCCGGGCCAGCAGCGCCATCACCGCCTCGCCCGAGGCCTTGGCGTATTGGTCCCGGGATTCATAGACCGCGGGCGTGCCGGCGGACCCGGGCAACGCCAAGCCGAT
>PTLK01000077.1 GCA_002938075.1 Alphaproteobacteria bacterium MarineAlpha3_Bin3 | reverse complement strand
CCGATAACTCGGCGTGTGCTACTTTCTCTACTGGCATTTAAAATTCTTTGCTGTTGGACCCGTTCGGTCCAGGGGTGATAAAATGAAATACTGGTATACCTTATTCCAGATACCAGTCTTTTGGCAAGCCACAACCTTCAAAAAAGTGTTTGTTTCCTTTGTTTTATGGGAACCCGAAAGGGCTGTGCGGACCGGTAATGAAATTTCCGGCACGGGGCCCGCTTTATCCCTTTAAATGGTATGGTGATTAACGCTTTCAGGCCTCTCTCTTTTCAAAAACGGCGAATAGCCCTTTCGGCTCCCTGAGGGCCCGGACCAAAATTGCTTTCCGCCGGTCTCACGCAAGTGGGGCCGGCGGTTTTTTGCCGGTGGTTTTTTTTGATCGAAACGACGGGGTTCCTTATCCGGCTTGCGCCGGCTTCTTGTATTTTTCGTAGTAAATCCTCAACACCGGCAGGATCAGCAGGATAAAGGCAAGGGTCATGATGACGGCGGCGAACGGCCGGTTGAAGAAAATCGAGAACGAGCCACTCGAAATCAGTAGCGACTGCCTGAGCGCGGGCTCGGCCAGGGGGCCCAGCACGATGGCCAGCACCGCCGGCGCCATCGGGTAATCGAGCTTGCGCATCAGGTAACCGACGACCCCGAAGATCAGCATCAGCCAGACATCGTGCATATCGAGGGTCGGCACGAAGCCGCCGACGATGCACAGGATGAAGATGATCGGCGCCAGGATCGTGAACGGCATTTTCAACACCCAGATGAAGGCCGGGATGAAGGCGACGTTGATCAGCAGCGAAAACGCGTTGGCGACGTACAGGCTGGCGATGAAGCCCCAAACGAAATCCGGGTGGTCCGTGAACACCAACGGTCCCGGCTCGAGGCCCCAGATCACCATGCCGCCCAGCAGGATCGCCGTCGTCGGCGAACCGGGAATGCCGAGCGTCAGCATCGGCAGCATGGACCCGGTGGAGGCCGCGTTGTTGGCCGATTCCGGGGCCACGACGCCGTTGATGTTGCCCTTGCCGTAGGTCTCGGGGTTCTTGGACGCGGTCTTGGCGACGCCGTAGGCCATCAGGGAACCCGGCGTCGCGCCGGCCGCCGGCAGGATGCCGACGAAATAGCCGAGGAACGACCCCATCATCATCATCCTCCAGGTCCCTATCAGTTCCCGAAGGGTGTCCATGATGCGCTTTAGGCTGATTTCGGCCTGCGAGATCATCACCTCGCCCTTGGAAATCTCAATCGTCCACAGCATCTCGGCGATGCCGTAGATGCCGATGGCCAGGACCAGGAAGTTGATGCCGTGGAAGAACCCAGGAATGCCGCCGAAGATCAGCCGCGGCTCGCCCGAGATGATGTCCAGCCCGACGGCGCCGAATACCAGCCCAATGAAGATGGAGAATAGGGTTTTCGGGATGTCGTCGCCGCCCAGCCCGACGAAGGTGGCGAACGCCATCAGCATCAACGCGAAGATCTCCGGCGCGCCGAAGGTCAGCGCGATATCAGCCAGCGGCGGCGCGAACAGCGTGAACAAAACGACTCCGACGCTGCCGCCGATGAATGACGCCGTCGCTGCAGCCACCAGCGCCTTGTCGGCCTTGCCCTGAAGGGCCATGGGCCGGCCGTCGAAGGTCGTCGCCACCGCCGTCGAGGCGCCGGGAATACCGAGCATGATCGAGCTGATGGCGCCGCCGTACATGGCCCCGTAATAGATGGCGCCGAGAAAGATGATGGCGCCCGTCGGCGGCACCAGGAAGGTCATCGGCAGCAGAATGGCGACGCCGTTGACCGAGCCCAATCCCGGCATGGCGCCGATGAACAGGCCCATGGTGCAGCCCCCGATAATCAGCATCAGGTTAAGCGGCTCGAAGGCGATGGCAAAGCCGTGGAGGAGAAGGGCAAGGGTTTCCATAGGCGTCCGGGATTCAGGTCAGGGTGTCAAAAGGCCGGCGCTTATGATTGCGGCCCACCGGGATTAATAGAAAAAAGCAAAAATAGGTTCGAACCAGGGATCGGTGAACCCCTTGGGCAATGTCTTCTGAAGGGCAATCTCGAAAAACAGGAAAGTCGCGATCGGCGTGACGAAGGCGAACGTGCCCGTCAAACGCCAGGAATGCCCGCCCATGAACCGCAGATAAAAAATCAGGAAAGCCGGAATCGCGCCGTAGGCGCCGACGATGTGGAACAGGCCGATCATGACCGTCAGAGCGCCGGCGTTGAGCATGAACACGCGGACGGTCCGCTTATCCATGAAGACTTCTTTGGAACGGGATGCAGGCGTCATCCGTTTGGCCCCGCGGATGACGATGGCGATGCAACAGAGAAGCATCCCCGCCGCAAGCCAGAAAGGCCATGCCCCGCCGCCAGGTCCTTCTTGCGGAATCCAGCCGATGGTAAGTTCGGCGCTCTTCCACATTAGGTAAAGGGAGAAGATCCCCATAACCACGCCCATGACCAGCTCAGCCACGCGCATGCCGGTGATCCTCCCCCAATTACCCTCGTGTCGTCGCTAAATGAAGCCGAGCTACTTAATAGCGCCCATCTTCATCAGGATAGCCTTCTGGACGGCCTTTTCACGCAACCAGTAACTCATCAGAGCGTCGCCGGTGAGGAAATCACCCTGCAGGCTCTTCTTCTTCATGTAGCCCTGCCACTCCTTGGAGTTAAAGATCTTCTTGAACAGGCCCTGGTAGTAGGAGGCGGCTCCCTTGCTCATGCCCGGCGCGCCGACGACGGTGCGCTGCATGAAGTAGACGAAGTCCTTACCCATCTCCTTGAACGTCGGCGCGTTCTTGAACAACGGCAGGCGTTTCGGCGTGAACGCCCCAATTGGCACGGTCTTGCCGGCCTGGAAGAAGCCGAGTTGCTCGGACGGGTTGTTGACCGTCGAGTCGGCGTTTTTGCCGGCCAGTTCCTTGGCCACGCGTCCGCCGCCCTTGTAGGGGACGTACTTCATGTTGAGGCCATAGGCCTTATTGAGGAAGTCGGTCAGGATGTTGTCTTCCGACTTCTTGCCGGTGCCGGCCATGATCCAGGCATTACCCTTGGCTTTGGCCGCCTTGACGAACTGATCGATGGTGGTGATGCCGGAATCCTTGTGGACCCACAGCAGGAACGTGTCTTCGGCCATCCGCCCGACCGGGGTGAAAGTCTTGATGTCGATTCCCAGGCCCGGCTGCAACAGCGGCGTGGTGTAGAAGCTGTTGAGGGTGAACATGAGCGTGTGGTCCGGATCCTTGGCGTTCTTGACGTGGACCAAGGCTTCGGCGCCGGATCCGCCCGGCTTGTTGACGGGGGTGAAAGGTTTCGATGACAATTTGTTCTTGGCGATGATGGACTGAATGAAACGCACCGCCTTGTCCGCACCCCCGCCCTTACCGGCCATGATGACGAATTCGACCGGCTTTTTGGGTTCCCAGGCCTTGGCGGAATCCACCGACGCGACCGTAAACCCAAGCCCGAGGCCCAAAGCGAGTCCCAGACTTAAAAGTTTGGTTCCAAATTTACGCATTTTATACTCCCAAGTTTAAATCGCCCACCGTTTATCGAATTGGATTCGACATCGGCGGCCGCTTTCGGTGCCTTCACCTGATAAAGTGCTCAGTCCCCCGTTTGGGACTTGAAAGGCGTCCGGCCCTGTTGATACCCCAAATGACGCATACCAAAAGAATTGGCATTAGGTATACCAGTGGACTGTGCCAAACAACCTTGCCTCATACAATAAGTTTTCGGACCCGATGTCCAATAATTTTATCACCCGGGTCCGGGCATCTTTTGTGGCGGTAAATTCTCAATCCTGACATGCTTGCGGCAACCGAAATTCCCATTCCCGGGGTTTCCATTCCGCAGCCAACCCTTTTCCGCCGTTTTGAATTCCTGTCCCCCGGCCGCGGACACGGAGCCCCCCCAACGGACCCCGGGGACCTCACGGGAATCGCTTGCAGGGACATACACCCAAGAAGCACAAAGGGTTAGGTCTTGGATTGCCGCATGTGGATGAATCAGTCAGATAATAATGTGGCGAAGCAAGACCCGACCCCAAATCCCTGTGAACCCGAGTGGCACTTGATCGCCTCCCCTCTTGACAAACCCCGCAGGCGGCCCTGCGATGCCCCCAGGCGCCCGCGTGTTTGACCGCTTTTTCCGGCCTCCGAAAGGTGCTAAAAACCACCCGTTACCGAGCCCCCCCAACCACCAAAAAACCACCGAATGACCACCGAATGTCCACCCGATGCCGACCGATTGCCTGCCGGATGCCGACCGATGCCCACCGATGCCCACCCCAGGATTCCTGGGCGGAAACGGTTTCCTTTGCGATCAAGGATTTGTGAGTTCCGGGCCGGCAAACGCCGGCGCCCCCTGGCCCCACGGTCCCCCTGGCCCCATGGCTAGGGCGGGCCTAGTATGGACAAACCCATTGCCTGCCCCCGGCCCTTGGCACATGGTATACTAGAGGCTTGCTAGCCAAAGAACCGGCCAAAAACAGGGGTGGCGCCCGCCACAGAGCCGGTGCACTATCTGGATCGGGGAATTCCTGGGACCGGGAGGATACGGCTGATGAACCTGCATGAATACCAAGCCAAGGAACTGCTCAAGCAGTACGGCGTCGCCGTGCCGCCGGGGGCGGTCGCCTCGACCCCCGACGAGGCCGCCGCCGCGGCCAAAGAACTCGGCGGTGACTCCTTCGTGGTCAAGGCGCAAGTCCACGCCGGCGGCCGCGGCAGGGCCGGTGGTGTCAAGATGGCGGCGACCCCCAAGGACGTCGCCGAGGCGGCGGCCAAGATGCTGGGCACCCGGCTGGTGACGACGCAGACCGGCGCCGAAGGCAAGGAGGTGCGCCGGGTCTATGTGGAAAAAGCCTGCGACGTCGCCAAGGAGATTTATCTGGCGACGCTGGTCGACCGGTCCCTCGGCCGGGTCGCCTTTCTGGCTTCGGCCGAGGGCGGTGCCGACATCGAGGAGGCCGCCGCCCGAACCCCCGACAAGATTCTCAAACTGGCGGTCGACCCGGAAACCGGACTCGAAGACGCCGGCGGCCGAAAACTGGCCACCGACCTGGGCCTGACCGGGCTGCAGGCGGACGCCGCCCGGTCGATCATGATCGCAGTCTACAAGGCGTTTGTGGAAAACGACGCCAGCCTGATCGAGATTAATCCGATCGCCGTGACCGCCAAGGGTGACTTGGTGGCCCTCGACGTCAAGATGATCGTCGACGACAACGCCCTGCACCGCCACCCGGAATGGGAAAAGCTTTGGGACGAGGCCGAGGTCGACCCCGACGAGATCGAGGCCCGGCGGTTCGAACTCAATTACGTGCCCATGGACGGCGACATCGGCGTCATGGTCACCGGTGCCGGTTTGGCGCTCGGCATCCTGGACCTGATCAAGGACCGGGGCGGCAACGCCGCCGACTTCATGGACGTGCGCCCCGTCGCCACCCGCGAACAGGTCGCCGCCGGCATCAAGATGCTGCTCGCCAATCCGAAGGTGAAGGCCGTCCTGGTGGTCGCCATAGGCGGCGGGGTGTTGCGCTGCGACACCATCGCCGAAGGCATCGCCTTGGCCCGCAAGGAAGCCGGCGGCCATGTGCCGATGATCGTCCGCGCCGCCGGCACGGCCAAGGAACTGGGCGAATTGGCGCTTCGCAACCAGGGCGTCGACGTCATCTTCGCCGACGACCTGGCCGACGCCGCCGACAAGGCCGTCGCCGCGGCCAAGGGAAAGGCCTGAGCCATGGGCATTCTCGTTGACAGCGGAACCAAGGTCATCTGCCAGGGCCTGACGGGCGCCACGGCGACGCGGCTGAGTGAGCGCGCCATCGCCTACGGCACCAAGATGGTCGGCGGCGTGGTGCCCGGAAAAGGCGGCACCAGCCATCTGCATCTTCCGGTTTTCGAAACCGTGGCCGAGGCGGTCGACGCGACCAGGCCCGATGCGTCCGCCGTTTTCGTGCCGCCGGCCCATGCCGCCGACGCCATGATCGAAGCCATCAAGGCCGAAATCCCGCTCATCGTCTGCGTTTCCGAGCGAGTGCCGGTGTTGGACATGGTCCGCGTCAAGCGCGCCCTCGAAGGCTCCAAGTCGCGGCTGATCGGCGCCAACAGCCAGGGCGTCATCACGCCGGACGCCTGTAAGATCGGTGTCATGCCGGAGCGCCCCCACACGAAAGGCCGGGTCGGCATCGTTTCGCGCTCAGCGACGCTCAACTACGAAGCCGTGGACCAGACCACTAACGTGCATCTGGGGCAATCGACCTCGGTCGGCATCGGCGGCGATCCCGTCTACGGCATGGATTTCATCGACTGCCTGGAGCTGTTTTTCGCCGACGACGCCACCGAAGGCATCATCCTGATCGGCGAGATCGGCGGCACCGCCGAGGAAGAGACGGCCGAGTTCCTGAAGCGCGAAAAATCCCCGAAGCCGGTGGTCGCCTACGTCGCCGGGCTCAACGCCCCGACCGACCGACGCATGGGCCACGCCGGCACCGTCGACGTGTTCGGCGAGGGCTCGGCGGCAGCCAAGATCGAAGCACTCAAATCCGCCGGTGCAATCATCGTGCCCGACGCCTCGGCCATGGGCACCACCATGCGCCGGGCCCTGGGTGGACGTTAGGTTGTAGACGCCAGGTGCGCCTCCAGGTCGGCCAGGCAGCGTCCTTTTCCGGCTGGCCCGGCTTCGTCGTATCGGTTTCGGCTGCGGCCACGTTCTGTCCCCGGCTGTGCTAGTTTGTCGGCATGTTAGTGCAAACCGGGGACAGCGAAAACGTAAGGGATTCCAAGGGTTCCCCATGAGCGTGGAGAAAAAATGCAACGATTTCTTAGGGTTTACCAGCATAGTTTCGATTCAATTGAGGGAATCGGATCAAAACGCCCGGTTCATCAGGACAGAAAACCAACGCGGGAGAATTCCGCATGCTCTTGAGGGGACTGTTGTCCGCGGCGGCGCTGGTTGCCGGCGTCGCCACATCCGCCGGAGTCACCCTGATCGACCCGGATACGCTGGCCAACCGGGACGCCGAGGGCGTAACGCTGTCCCTGGCACCGATTTCGCTCGGCAATCCGACGACCGCGGCGACGCTGACAACGCGACGCCGGGAAACGCCAAGCAACGGCGTCCCAGGCGCGGTGACGGCGCTGCCCGATCTCAAGGTGCCGCTCCGCGTCGGCCGCGGCGATACCCTGGCCGGGATGCTGACCGGCGCCGGCGTTTCCGCCGCCGACGCTGAGGGCGCCATTTCGGCGCTGTCGAAGCATTTCAACCCCCGGCGCATCAAGCGCGGCCAGACGGTCGCAGTCCTGTTCACGCCGCCGGCCATGGGTTCGCCGGAAGCCAACCGGCCGGAGCCGGGGAAGTTCCTGGGCCTCGTGGTGGAGCCCGGCTACGACACCGCCATCCGCGTCAAAAAGACCGCCGAAGGGGCCTTCAGCGCGGCGAAGATCCAAAAAACCCTGACCCAGGACCCGGCCCGGGCCGAGGGCGTCATCCGCACCAGCCTCTACGTCGCCGGGCGCCAAGCCGGGATTCCCCGCCGGGTGCTGGCGGAACTGATCCGCGCCTATTCATGGGACGTTGATTTTCAGCGCGACATCCGCGCCGGCGACCGTTTCGAGGTCATGTACGAGCGTTTCTTCGATGGCCAGGGGCGGCTCGTCTACTCGGGCCCGATCCTGTTTGCGGCGTTGACCCTTTCTGGCAAGCGCCATCCCATTTACCTGCACGCGACGAAGGACGGCGACGGCGATTACTTCGACGACAAGGGCCAATCGGCCCGCAAGGCGCTGATGCGCACCCCCATCGACGGGGCCAGGCTGTCGTCCGGCTTCGGCCGCCGTCGGCATCCGATCCTGGGTTACACGAAACTGCACCGGGGCGTCGATTTCGCCGCCCCCCGGGGCACACCGATCTATGCCGCCGGCAACGGCGTGGTGGTGCGCTCGAGGCGCAAAGGGGCGTATGGAAAGTACGTCCGCATCCGCCACAACAGCCGCTATTCGACCGCCTATGCCCACATGCGGGCCATCAATCGCAGCGCCCGGCGCGGCAAGCGCGTCAAACAGGGACAGATCATCGGCTATGTCGGCTCGACGGGGCGGTCCACCGGCCCGCACCTGCACTACGAAATTCTGGCCGGCGGGGTTAGGACCAATCCGATGAAAATCAAGATGCCGTCGGGGCGGAAGCTCAAGGGCGAGGCGCTGGAGGATTTCCAGGTCGCGCGCGCCATCATCGACGGGAAGT
>PTLK01000076.1 GCA_002938075.1 Alphaproteobacteria bacterium MarineAlpha3_Bin3 | reverse complement strand
CACCGGCTTTTTCCTTGAGGCTGTTGGGCAGGCGGAAATACCAGACGTCGGTCGGTTGCTTCGGCTTCGCCACTTTTTCCGCCGAATAGACGATGGTGACGTCCTCTTCGTCCTTTAACCGCCGTTCCTTACCGGGCGGATCCTGTTTTTGGCGGCGGCGGTCGGGTCCGAAATATTTGGTGGTGGTGACAAATTGGCGCGGTGCCTCGATAACCTTGACAAGGAACTTGTAAACCGAAGCCGCCGAAAACGGCTTGGCCAGGAATTCGGTTGCGCCCAGGTCGCGGGCGGAATTCACGTAGGCCCCGTCGGCGGCGCCCGAAAGCATGATGTAGGGGATCATCCGGTTCGACGATTCCTTCGCCGTGCGCATCCAGCGCAGGAACAGAAGGCCGTTGATCGGGGTCATGACCAGGTCGGATATGACGATGTCAGGCGCGATGATGCTGCTCGCCGACCCCAGCGTTTTCATATAGTCGATGGCTTCCTCGCCGTTCGAGGCGACGGCGATGCGGCCGAATCGGAAATGCCGGAGCAGGTTCTCCAGCGTCTCGCGAACGTAGTTGTTGTCCTCGACGATGAAAACGCCCAGGCGGCTGAAATCAAAAGCGTCCAAATCAAAGGCCTCTCAATGGGTTTTCAGATTACCCCTTAAGTCAGTGATATTAAAAACCTCTTAATCGAATGGCAAACGCGCCCGGCCGCCCGTCAACGACGGCTTGCCAGCGCCTCCCAAGCCCGACTATTGTTCAATTCGCACGGTCTGGGCCGGTCCGACGTCGGGGACCGGCTCTTGAATTAAAAAACAACGTCTAAGGGGGGGGACGAAAATGGCGGAAGTTGGGGGTGTTTCGACTGACCGGTTGAGGTCTTTCGTCGACCGCATCGAACGGTTGGAAGAGGAAAAGATGGCCCTGGCCGCCGATATCCGCGAGGTCTATTCGGAAGCCAAGGGAGCGGGTTTCGACGTCAGGGTCATGCGCCAGCTCATCCGGCTAAGGAAACTGGACAAGGACGACCGCACCCAAATGGAAGAAATCCTGAGCGTTTACGAACGCGCCCTCGACATGTGACGCCCCTTGCCGCCGGCACTGGCCGGCCGCTATTCGTCCTTCAACCCGAAGACCTTTTCCACGTATTCCCCGAGCACCTTGAGACTTTCGTCCACCGACATCGCGCCGGTGTCGATGACCAGCTCGGGCTCCTCGGGCGTTTCATAAGGGGCCGAGACGCCGGTGAAGTCGGGGATCTCGCCCTGGCGGGCCAGTTTGTAGTGGCCCTTGGGGTCGCGGCCCTCGCAGATCTCCAGGCTGGCGCTCAGGTAAACTTCATGGAAATGCCCTCCCGCCGCCTGGCGCGCGCCCCGCCGGTCGGCCCTGTAGGGGGAAATGAAGGCGGTGACGCCGATCATCCCGGCGTCGGCATAAAGCGCCGCCACCTCGCCGACACGGCGGATGTTTTCGGCCCGGTCCTCGGGTGAAAAACCCAAGTCCGAATTGAGCCCATGGCGGAGGTTGTCGCCGTCCATGACGAAGACCTGCTTGCCCTTTTCGAACAACACGCGCTCGAGTTCGAATGCCAGGGTCGATTTTCCCGACCCCGGCAAGCCGGTGAACCACAAGACGCCGCCTTCGTGACCCTGGCGGCGCCACCGGTCCTGTTCCGTGACGCGGTGTTCTATCGACTTGATATGACTTGATTTTATGGGCATCTACAGCTTTGAGAGGTCGGCCACAAAATCGGCGTAGATGGTCGACAGTGCCTTGTTGAGCGAATACACGGCGGCATCGACGCCGGACCCGTCGGACGTGGTTTCGACCCGGTAGGTATCGAGGAAAACCAGCTTCCCCCCCGACGCCTTGCGCAGGCCAAGCTCGATCTCAAGCACGGCTTTCGGCGGCGTGCCGACGACTTTCTCCAGGCGCCTGATCTTGCCGGTCAGGACGTAGTCCGGCGAAACGCGCATTTCCGGCGTCACGACGATATCGGCGACCTTCGCCCGGCGAAGGTACGTTACCAGCTCGTCCCTCAGCATCACCGTCGGCGGCTGGGTCCAGAAGTGGTAATGGAATTCCTTCACCTGGAAGGGTTTTCCGGCCTCGGAATAAACGATCGGCCGCCCCGCGGTCAGGCCGTCGGCGACAAAGCGGTCGATTTCCAGGGTCCCCGGAAAAAGCGTTTTCGATTGCGGCGCCACAGTCATCACCGCCGACAGACGGTAGAATTGGTCTTCGGGGACCGGCGCCGCCGAACCGCAGGCGGCCAACAAGACCAAGGCCAGCGTTGAAATCACAGCTTTTTTTATTCCATGTCCCTGCATCCGTTCGCGCCTTCCCTTGTTATCAACTGCGGCCGGCCCAGCCATTCCCTTGAAGCCGAATCACTGACTTTTCGACTTGTCCTCTGGCGGCTCGCTACCCAGCAACAAGCTCGGGTTCTGTCTGATCTGACGGGTGAATTCATACATGTTCCGGGCCGCGCCCTCCATGTTCTGATTGATGGAATCGATATGGCGCGAAACCGATTCGACGATGTAGCGGGTTTCACCGAGGGTTGTTTTGACGTCGCCGTCCTCGTTGACAACCAGTTTGCCAATGTCCTCGACCAGGGTATTTATCGAATCGAGCATGGCGTCGACCTTGGCCGACGCCGCATCCAGGTTGGAAATGGCGTTTTCCATCTTCTCGCGGTTGGCCGGCGTCATCAGCTTCTGGAATTGATCGGCGGTGGCGTTCATCTTGGATGCGAACTCTTCGATGTCGTCGGCGATCCTGGGCACCCTTTCGGCCATCAAACCGACCAGCGCCGACAGATCGTTGGTCACTTTGCGGGCATCCTGAAACAGCGTTTCGCCTTCCTTTTCGATGATCCTGTTGATCCCCTGGACGGCGGTATCGACGTGGGTCAACAGCGGCTTGATGTTGTTTTCCGTCAGCTCCCCCAACTGCCCGGCCACGGAAGACACCACGGCGAACACGTCGGAACGTTCCTTGGAAATGATCTGCTCGCCCGGTTTCAACGCCACCTTTGACCTGCCAGCCTTGATGCTGAGCGTCACCGCCGCCAGCAGGCCGGGGGCGGCGACTTCGCCGATGCTGTCGTTGGGGATGCGCCAACCCTGGGTGACGCCGAAATTGACCCGGAACTGCATGCGCCCGTCCTTTTCCTCAGGGATTACGGCTTCGACCTGGCCAATGGGATAGCCTTCGTAGACCACCTGGGTGCCGAATTTGACCCCGGTGACGTTGGCATAATAGGCATGATAATTGTCGGTGGCGCCGGTTCGTCCGGTCAAAAGGGCGATGGAACCGACCAACGCCACGACCATGCCGATGACGAAAACCCCGACCACCAGGTAATTGATCTTGCTGCTTCTCATAGGGTTGCATCTCCACCGATTTCCTCGCCGGTCAACCGGCCGAGATATTCGTCAGGGTCAATGGTATCGTCTTCGGGCATCCGGTTCAGCAGGTTTTGAACCCGTTCGTTTTTCGATTTCCTGACCTCGTCCACCGTCCCGATCATCAGGATATGGCCCTTGTCGAGGATGGTTAGGCGGTCGGCGATCTTAAACGCGCTTTCCAGTTCGTGGGTAACAACGACGATGGTCATGCCCATGGCGGCGCGCATATCCAGGATCAGGTCGTCCAGGGCCGACGCCACGACCGGGTCAAGCCCGGCCGAAGGCTCGTCGCAGAAAAGGATTTTCGGGTCCATGATGATGGCGCGGGCAAAAGCCGCCCGCTTGACCATGCCGCCGGACAGTTCCGCCGGCATCAGGTTCTCGAACCCGGCCAGGCTGACGACTTCCAATTTCATCCGCGCCATGATTTCCCTGGTCGTCGGGTCCAGGTCGGTGTGCTCATAAAGGGGCAGCATGATGTTCTCGCCGACGGTCATGGAGCTGAACAACGCGCCGCTCTGGAAGGCCACGCCGAGCTTTTTGCGGAGGTGGAACATCTCCATGGCGGTCAGTTTTTCGATGTCCTGGCCGAGGATCTTCATGGTCCCGGAGGTATGCATTTCCAACGCCATCAAATGACGAAGCAGCGTGCTTTTGCCCGATCCGCTGCCGCCCATGATGACCATGATCTCGTTTTCGCGGACATCCAGGGTGACGCCCTTGAGGATCTCACGCTCGCCGTAATGGGTGACCAGGTTGTCGACCTCGATAACCTTGCCCGGCGCCTTGTCCTGCGCCTTGTCTGGCCCCTGGGCGGGTTGTTCGGTGTTCTTGTCTTCGGCCATGGTTGCCTTACCGGGTTGCCACGAAAGCGAAGATCATGTCGGTCACGATAATGGCCGAGATCGCCTGCACCACGGAGCGTGTCGTCGCCTTGCCGACGCCTTCGGCGCCGCCCGTGACCGAAGCCCCGTTGACGACACCGATGACGGCGATCAGGATCGCGAAGATGACGCTTTTGCCGATCCCGTGCCACACATCGTCGACGGTCAGGATATCGCGCACCTCGTCGAAATAAGCCGCCATCGATATGCCGAGGTCGATGCCGACATAAAGCCCCGCCGCCAACAGCCCCATTAGGTCCGAGAGAATCGTCAGCATCGGCACCATCACCAGCATCGCCAACAGCGCCGGCACCACCAGAAACCGGGTCGGATTGATCCCCATGACTTTCAAGGCGTCTATTTCCTGATTGATCTTCATCGTCCCGATCCTGGCGGCGAGCCCCGAGCCAGACCGCCCAGCGACTAGAATACCGGTAATCAGCGGCGAAAATTCCCGCACCACCGAAAAGGCGATGCCGATGGTGACCCGGGATTCGGCGCCGAAGATCCTGAGCGTGTGGATGCCCTGGATCGCCAGCATGACCCCGATGGCCGAGGCCAGCAACGCAACGATGGGAATGGCCTGAATGCCGATTTCCATCATCTGCGCGAAAATCGAGCCGAGCCGCACCGGCTGTTTACGGCGGGGGCCCAAAATCAGCCAGAAAAAGCTTTCGACCACCAGCACGCCGCCGTTGCCGATTTCCTCGATGCCGGCGACGGAATAGCGGCCGACCTTGTCGAAAAAAAGGGCCAGCCAGTTCTGGTTATCGGTCGGGGCCATGGAAAACGCCTTCTACTGCACCTGTTTAAGACCGTCTTCGACGGTGTCGCAGATAGTAAAGACCTTGTCCAGCCGCGCCAGTTGCAGCACCCGCATCGCCCCCTCGCTGACCGCCACCAGAACCAGGGTGTTGCCGGATCTCTTTGCCGTTTGCAGGCTTTCGACCAACGAGGCAACGCCCGACGAATCGATATAGCCGACGGCGCTGAGATCAACCAGGACCGGGCGCTTTCGCCCGACGCATTCCAAAAGGACCTTGCGGGCGTCCGGAGAGCTTTGCAGGTCGACATCGCCCTCAAGCGCGACGATGGTGGCGTCTTTTTCGTCTCTTATCTCATGTTTCATTGTCGGGTCCTTTTGGCAGTTTTTTTATCATCCTCAACAGGTTTCCGCCGGCGGCGGGGGGCGGCATGAACTGTACGTCATCCATGACTTCGCGCATGAAATGGGTGCCCAGCCCGCCGGGCTTGATGTCGTCCAGGTCCCTCGGCTTGACCGAGGAAACGTCGATGGATTCGGCGAAATCGCGGAGCAGGAAAACCAACGCATCGCTCCGGCGGATGATCTCAAGGCCGATCTCGCCATTCGGCGAGCCGCCGTAGGCATGGCGAATGACGTTTTGGCAGGCCTCGTCGACGGCGATAACGATATCGCGGCAGACGTCCTTGTCGCAACCGCAGAACCGGGCCGTTTCGGAAACCGCGTTGCGGATCAGCTTCAGCAGGTCGGCCTGCGAGGGAACGGTCAGGCTGAGCAGGATTTCCTCTTCCTCGGCCGCCGCGATGGGGTCTTGTGGTGTCTTCTCCACGGCGACGGTTTTCCCCGACGTGCGCAGGTCCAGGGGCACCGCGTCGTCGATGGCGAGTAGGGTCAGATCATCGCGAAGCGCCGCATCTCCGCGGTCGACGCAATCAATGACGGCATTCAGCTTGCCTTTGACGTTGAGGGCGGCGTTTTCCCGGATCAATCTTTTCAACCCTCCGACTTTCAACTCCCGGCCGTCTTCCAGATAGCCTTCGGTGACCCCGTCAGTGAAGATGTAGAGCACCCCCCCGTCAAGCTTCAGTTCGGTTTCGGGAAATTCAAGGCCATCCACCAGGGTCGGCGAGATTCCCAACGGCGGGGCTTCGGCGGGCAACGCATGGAAGTCACCTTCCGCATCGTGGAACAGCGGCGGTTCGTGTCCGGCATTGGCAAACCGGACGATGCCGGTCGAAGGATCGTAGATCCCGCCGACCATGGTCACGAACATGCCGCGGGTCGTGGTTTCGCAGATTTCCGCATTGATGCGCGCCATCAGTCTTCCCGGCTGTCTGACGGTCTTGCCCAGGCACCGGTACAGGCTCGCCGTCTTGGCCATCATCAGCGCCGCGTTCATGCCCTTTCCGGAAACGTCGCCGAGGGTGAAGCAGATGCGCCCGTCGTCGAGCGGGAAGAAATCGTAAAAATCGCCCGACACGGTCCTCGCCGCGTGATTGACGCCGGCGACGGGAAAATCGTCTGCGCCCGCTTCGGGCAGCAGCGAACGCTGAATCTCGGCCGCCAGTTCCAGTTCGCGGGCGATGCGCTCCTGTTCGACCAGCGCCTCGGCCTGGCGGGCGTTGTGAATGGCCAGCGCCGCCGAGGCGCTCATCGCCTGAAGAAGATGCAGGTCCGATTCCTCGAACAGCCCGTCGCCGCCGCGCTTGTTGATCAGCTCGATGGCACCGATGCGCTCGTCCTTGACGCTCATCGGTGCGCACAGGATGGAACGCGTGGTGTAGCCGGTCTGTTCGTCGATGCCGGCGTGGAAGCCGGCGTCCTTGGTGACGTTGCGGACAATTTCGCCGATTTCGTTTTGCACACAGCGCCCGACGATGCCCTGGTCGCACTTCAGCGTCAGGCCGGTGATTTCCGTCGGCCCGACGCAGGCGTGGCAGCGGAGCGTCTCGCCCTTGTCATCGAGCAGGAACAGCGCCCCGCCCTCGGCGTCGAGGTATTCGGTAATGTGTTCGACGGCGCACTTCAGCGATGCCTCGATGTCGCCAGACGAGGCAAAATCCTTGCCCATGGCCGCCAGCAGTTCCAGGTGGTCGTAGACCTGTTGGCCCGCTTGCCCGGCCTCGCCGCCGGCGGGCATGGAGGCATCGGACACGCTGAAGGATTGCCGTTTTCCCATGCTTCGTTCCGCCTTCTTAGACGCCGGCCCAAACCGCGGCCGGGAACATAATGAGCGGGGCCGATGGGCGGCGAAAACGCCTGAAAATTGTTTCAGGTGAACAGGATAGACCGTGGCGCGGGCGAAAGCTAGAAGCGACAAAGGGGATGAATGTTGGTAAACTCCCAAAACCGGTGGCACGAAACGGCAGGAATTCACCTTCGATAGAGGCGGGCATGAAAGACATGGCCGACAAGAAGCTTCTGAAAACCGGGCTGATCGGCTCCGCGGTGATGGCGGTTTGCTGTTTCACCCCGGTTTTGGTGTTGACGATGGGGGCCGTCGGCCTGTCGGGGCTGGTCGGATGGTGGCTGGATTTGCTGCTGTTGCCGGCGCTGGCCCTGTTCGTGTTGATGGCCGGTTATGGGTTCTACCGGCTGCGGCGACGGCGCGCGCAGGACGCGTAATGGCGGCCGCGGAACCGGAACTTTTCTCGGAAATTACCTGCCCTGATTGCGGCCACAGGAAGACCGAGGAAATGCCCACCGATGCCTGCATCTATTTCTACGAATGCGAGGGCTGCGAGACGCTGCTGAAGCCCAACCAAGGCGACTGCTGCGTTTTCTGTTCCTTCGGCTCGGTCAAATGCCCGCCCATCCAGATGGGCGGGGGCGGATGCGCCTGATTTTTAAAAGGCCCGTCAGACCGGAGTGTAGCCCAGGGAACCCCACCAATAAATGGACGCGAACAGGAACAGCCACACCACGTCGACGAAGTGCCAGTACCAGGCCGCGGCCTCGAAGCCGACGTGGACCTCGGGCGTGAAGTGCCCGGCCCGGGCGCGGAACCAGCAAACGATCAGGAAGATGGTCCCGATGATCACGTGGAAGCCGTGGAACCCGGTCGCCAGGTAGAAGGTCGACGAATAGATGCCGCCGGTGAACGCGAAGGTAGCGTGGACGTATTCATAGGCCTGGAAGCCAGTGAAGATCATGGCCAGCAGCACCGTCAGTAGGATCCACCGGGCTGCCCTTTTGTTGTCGCCCAGGCGCACCATGTGATGCGCGCGGGTCACCGCGGCCCCGGAACTGAGCAGGATCACCGTATTCAGGAACGGCACCGACCACGGATCGAGGGGGACGACGCCCTCGGGCGGCCATACGTCGTGCGCCACCGC
>PTLK01000075.1 GCA_002938075.1 Alphaproteobacteria bacterium MarineAlpha3_Bin3 | reverse complement strand
TTACTCGAAGAGGCTGCCGACCCAGAGGTCGCGGTGCTGCTGCTGGATGTGGTGCTGGGCTACGGCTCCCACCCTGACCCAGCAGCCGAGTTGGCCCCCGCACTGTCTCAAGCCTGCGAGTCGGCCCGTGACCAGGGAAGGGGAATGGCTTGCGTGGTCTCCCTCTGCGGCACACCCGACGACCCCCAGTCCCTCTTGCGACAGCAAGAGCAGCTTGAAGCAGCAGGCGCTCTGGTGGTCCACTCCAATGCATTGGCGGCCCGAATCGCGCTGGCCCTTGGTCAGCCGCATTAGCCCTAAAACCATATCCCCTAAATCGCGCCAGAAATACAGCAGCACCGCGCCCAAGGTGCCGACATGCACGGCAACGTCAATCACCAGCCCCTGATCCGGCCAGCCGGTGAGGTACGGCACCAGGATCAGATGGGCCGACGAACTGACGGGCAGGAACTCGGTCAGCCCCTGAACAAGGGCTAAAACCGCAATATGTAGAAACGGCAACCCTATATCCCCCTAAATATGGTACATTATACAGCAACGCCGGGTTCACCCCCAAGCCCTATATGGCCAAGCCCCGCGAACCCAGGTAAGATGGCCCCTCGGAGTGCGGGTGACTTCACCACCTTGACACAGGCTTGAACGGCCCGGCGCTGGTATCTAAGCCGAGCCGTTTTCAACAAGGGTGCGATGAACAATGAGCCAGCGGGATTGGCCCACACCGGTCGGATTGCCTCAAGCGCAAGGCTTGTACGACCCCAAGAACGAGCATGATAGTTGCGGTATCGGCTTCATCGCCAATATCAAGAACCGCAAGAGCCATGAGATCGTTCGCCAGGGAATCCAGATTCTCGTCAATCTGGACCACCGCGGCGCCGTTGGCGCCGACCCGTTGGCCGGCGATGGCGCCGGCGTCCTGTTGCAATTGCCCGACCGGCTGTTCCGCGAAGAGGCGGAAACCGTGGGTTTCGAGCTACCCGACCCGGGCAATTACGCGGTCGGCATGGTTTTCCTGCCACGAAGCGAATCCCACATCAACGTCTGCACCCAAGCCATCGAAGGGGCGGTCCGCCACGAAGGGCAGCAACTGCTCGGTTGGCGCAACGTGCCGGTGGACAACAGCTATCTCGGCGATAGCGTCAAGCCCATCGAGCCGGTGATTCGCCAGGTCTTTATCGGCCGCGGCGATAGCTGCCCCGACACCGACGCCTTCGAGCGCAAGCTGTTCGTCATCCGCAAGCAGGCTCATCACCTAGTCTGGGACGCCGATATCGAGGACATCGGCCATTTCTACATTACCTCCTTGTCGGCCCGCACCATTGTCTACAAGGGCATGATGCTGGCGCCCAACCTCGATAAATACTACCTGGACCTCCACGACGAACGGGTCGAATCGGCGCTGGCCTTGGTCCACCAGCGATTTTCCACCAACACCTTCCCGTCGTGGCCGTTGGCGCAGCCGTTCCGCTATCTCTGCCATAACGGCGAGATCAACACCGTGCGCGGCAACATCAACTGGATGCTGGCCCGGCGCAACAACATGAAATCCGAACTGTTGGGTGACGACCTGGAAAAGCTGTGGCCGTTGATCGGTGACGGCTCCTCCGATTCAGCCACCTTCGACAACGCACTTGAACTCCTGGTCGCCGGCGGCTATTCGCTGGCCCACGCCATGATGATGATGATCCCGGAAGCCTGGGACGGACATCCGCTCATGGACGACGAACGCCGCGCCTTCTACGAATACCACGCCGCCCTGATGGAGCCCTGGGACGGGCCGGCGGCCATCGCCTTTACCGACGGCCGCCAGATTGGGGCGACGCTCGACCGCAACGGCCTGCGCCCGGCGCGTTATGTGATCACCGACGACGATATCGTGGTTCTGGGCTCGGAAGTCGGCGTTCTGCCGGTCCCGGAAGAACGGATCGTCAAGAAATGGCGTTTGCAGCCGGGCAAGATGCTGCTGATCGACCTCGAAAAGCAGTGCATCGTCGACGACGACGAACTCAAGGACGAGCTCGCCCGCGCCCATCCTTATCAGAAGTGGCTGGATGATACCCAGATCCACCTTGAAAACCTGCCTTCCGAGGTCGCGGCCATGGCGCCCGACCAACAGACCCTCTTGGACCGCCAGCAGGCCTTCGGCTACACCCAGGAAGACATCAAGTTCTTCCTCGGCCCTATGGCCGAGATCGGCGAGGAACCGGTCGGTTCCATGGGCCGCGACATCCCGCCGGCGGTGCTGTCGGACAAGCCGCGCCTGCTTTACGATTATTTCCACCAGAACTTCGCCCAGGTCACCAACCCGCCCATTGACTCGATTCGCGAGGAATCGGTGATGTCGTTGGTGTCGTTGATCGGGCCGCGGCCCAATCTCCTCGATCTCGAGACCGGCGGCGACCACAAGCGCATGGAGGTGCGCCAACCGATCCTTTCCAACATCGACCTGGAAAAGATCCGCCACATCGAACACCTGGTGGACGCCGCCTTCCGCACCTATACCCTGGATATCTGCTACCCGGCGGTGGACGGCGCCGTAGGCATGGCGCCGGCGCTCGAGATGTTCTGCGACAAGGCCGCCGAGGTAGTGCATCAGGGCCACAACATCCTCATCCTTTCCGACCGCGCCGTGAACGCCAACAAGGTGGCGATCCCGGCGCTTCTGGCGACGGCGGCCGTGCACCACCACCTGATCCGCGAGGGCCTGAGGACCGAGGTCGGGCTGGTCATCGAGACCGGCGAGGCCCGCAAGGTCCATGACTTCTGCCTGCTTGCCGGATATGGGGCCGAGGCCATCAATCCCTATCTCGCCTTCGACACCCTGTCGGCGCTGCGCCATGAGCTTTCCCAGCCCCTGGACGAGGAGGAAACCCACGGCCGCTACGTCAAGGCGGTCACCAAGGGTATCAAGAAGGTAATGTCGAAGATGGGCATCTCCACCTTTCAATCCTACTGCGGGGCGCAGATCTTCGATGCCGTCGGCCTCAACACCCCGTTCGTTGACAAGTATTTCACCAATACGGCAACCCCCATCGAAGGCATCGGCCTGGCCGAGATCGGCGAGGAAACCGTGCGCCGCCATCGGGCCGCCTTCGGCGATGACCCGGTGTTGAGGAACGCCCTCGATGTCGGCGGCGAATATGCGTTCCGGCTGCGCGGCGAGGAGCACATGTGGACGCCCGAAACCGTCGGCGCCTTGCAGCACGCGGTCCGGTCCGGCGATTACAAGAAATTCAAGGCGTTTACTGAAAAGATCAACGAGCGCGACCGGAAATTCCGCAACCTGCGCAGCTTGTTCCGCCTGAAGCGCGCTGGCGTCCCGCTGCCCCTGGACGAGGTCGAACCGGCGATCGAGATCGTCAAGCGTTTCGCCACCGGCGCCATGTCTTTCGGTTCCATCTCGTGGGAGGCGCACACCAATCTCGCCATCGCCATGAACCAGCTCGGCGGCAAGTCTAACACCGGCGAGGGAGGCGAGGACTCCACGCGTTACAAGCCCCTGGACAATGGCGATTCCATGCGTTCGGCCATCAAGCAGGTGGCGTCGGGGCGCTTCGGCGTGACCACCGAATACCTGGTCAATTGCGACGACATCCAGATCAAGATGGCCCAAGGCGCCAAGCCCGGCGAGGGCGGGCAATTGCCGGGATACAAGATCGATGACTGGATCGCCCGGATCCGCTATTCGACGCCAGGGGTCGGGCTGATTTCGCCGCCGCCGCACCACGATATCTACTCCATCGAGGACCTGGCGCAGTTGATCCACGACCTGAAGAACGTCAACCCGGACGCCCGCATCTCGGTCAAGCTGGTGTCGGAGGTCGGCGTCGGCACGGTCGCGGCCGGCGTTTCCAAGGCCCATGCCGATCACGTCACCATTTCCGGCAACGACGGCGGCACCGGCGCCAGCCCCCTAACCTCGATCATGAACGCCGGCTCGTTCTGGGAACTGGGCCTGGCCGAAACCCACCAGACGCTGACCCTGAACCGGCTGCGCGGGCGCATCGCGGTGCAGGTGGACGGCGGCATGCGCTCCGGGCGCGACGTCGTCATCGGGGCGCTGTTGGGGGCCGACGAATTCGGTTTTTCCACCGCCGCCTTGATTTCCCAGGGCTGCATCATGATGCGCAAGTGCCACCTCAACACGTGTCCGACCGGGGTCGCTACCCAGGACAAGGAACTGCGCAAGCGCTTCATCGGCGAGCCGGAGCACGTCATCAATTTCTTTACCTTCGTCGCCGAGGAAGTGCGCGAGATCATGGCCGAGCTCGGTTTCAGGACCTTCAATGAAATGATCGGGCGCATGGACCGGCTCGACACCCGGCCGGCCATCGACCATTGGAAGGCCAAGGGCCTCGATTTTTCGCGTATCTTCGCCAAGCCCGACGTCGGGCCGGAGGTCGCCATCTTCAATTGCGAAAAACAGAAGCACGGCCTGGAAAAGGCCTTGGATAACGATCTGATCGAAAAAGCCCGCCCGGCGCTGGAAAACCAGACCCCGGTCCGCATCGAGATCCCCGTGCGCAACATCAACCGCACCGTCGGCGCCATGCTGTCGGGCCAGATCGCACGGCGTTACGGCCACCAGGGCCTGCCCAACGACACCATCCACGTTTCCATGAAGGGCAACGCCGGGCAGAGCTTCGGCGCCTGGCTGGCCTGTGGGGTCACGTTCGAGCTCGAAGGCGACGCCAACGACTACGTCGGCAAGGGGCTGTCCGGCGGCCGCTTGGTCATTTATCCGCCAAAGGAAAGCCCGTTTAAGCCCGATGAAAACATCATCATCGGCAATACGGTGCTTTACGGCGCCATTGCCGGCCAGTGCTATTTCCGGGGCGTCGCCGGCGAACGCTTCGCGGTGCGCAATTCCGGCGCCATCGCCGTCATCGAAGGCGTCGGCGATCACGGTTGCGAATACATGACCGGCGGCTGCGTCGTCGTCCTCGGCGGCATCGGGCGCAATTTCGCCGCCGGCATGTCGGGCGGGATCGCCTACGTTCTGGACGAAGAGGGCGATTTCGAAATTCGCTGCAACCTGGCGATGGTCGAAATCGAGGAGATCGCCAAGGAGGTCGGCGACTATGACGCCGATCAGGACATGGCCGAGGTGATGGCCGACATGACCTCAGGCGATGAACGCCGGTTAAGGTTCCTGATCGAACGCCACATGAAATTTACCGGCAGCACCCGGGCGGAGGAAATTCTGAACAATTGGCAGGCTATGCTGCCCAAGTTCGTCAAGGTCATGCCCATCGATTACCGGCGCGCGCTCGCCGAAATGAAGGCCCAGGAAGAACAGAGCCACGTCACCCTGGCTGCCGGCGAATAGGAAAAGCAAAAAGGACCGAAACCTATGGGCAAGGCTACCGGTTTCATGGAATACGAACGCCTTGAGCGCGGTTACCGGCCGGTCGAGGAGCGCGTCAAGAGCTACGACGAGTTCACCGGGACCCTCGATGATGACGAATTGTCGCGCCAGGGCGCGCGCTGTATGGATTGCGGCATCCCGTTCTGCCACAGCGGCTGCCCGGTGGACAACATCATCCCCGAATGGAACGACCTGGTCTACAAAGGCCAATGGCTCCGGGCGCTGGAGGTCCTGCATTCGACCAACAACTTCCCCGAATTTACCGGCCGAATCTGCCCGGCGCCTTGCGAGGCGTCGTGTACCCTCAACATCACCGACGAGCCGGTGACCATCAAGACCATCGAATGCGCCATCGTCGACCGCGGCTGGGAGGAAGGATGGATCGAACCCCAGGTTCCGGCCTCCAGCACCGGCAAGCGCATCGCCGTCGTCGGTTCGGGCCCCGCCGGCATGGCCTGCGCGCAGCAACTGGCGCGCGGCGGACACAAGGTGGTGGTGTTCGAGAAAAACAACAAGATCGGTGGGCTGTTGCGTTACGGTATCCCCGATTTCAAGATGAGCCGGCACCTGATCGACCGGCGAATGGCGCAAATGCAGTCCGAAGGCGTCGATTTCCGGCCCAACAGCCATGTCGGCTTCAACGTCGAGGTCGAAAAGCTGCTCCGGGATTTTGACGCCATGGCGCTGACCGGCGGCGCCGAGGAGCCCCGCGACCTGAATGTGCCGGGGCGCGAACTCGACGGCATCTATTTCGCCATGCGTTACCTGACGCAGCAAAACCGCCGTGTTTCCGGCGAGCGAATCGCCGACAAATTGGAAATCATGGCCACCGGCAAGCACGTCATCGTCATTGGCGGCGGCGACACCGGGTCTGACTGCATCGGCACCGCCAACCGCCAGGGGGCGGCGTCAATCACCCAAATAGAGATCATGCCGGAACCGCCGAAGAAGGAAAACAAGGGCCTGTCCTGGCCCGACTGGCCGATGAAGCTGTACACGTCGCCTTCCCACGAGGAAGGCTGCGACCGCGACTGGTCGATTACCACCAAGGCGTTCGAGGGCCGGGACGGCCATGTGACGCGGCTCAAAGGTATTGGCCTTGATTGGTTGGGCGGCAAAATGACCGAGGTCGCGGGCTCCGAGTTTGACCTCCCGGCCGACTTGGTGTTGTTGGCCATGGGATTCGTCAACCCGGTGCACGAAGGCATGCTGGACGGTCTCGGCGTCTCCTACGACGATCGCGGCAACGTCGCCGCCGACACCGAGAATTACCACACCAGCATCGACAAGGTGTTCGCCGCCGGCGACATGCGCCGGGGTCAGTCGCTGGTGGTGTGGGCCATCCGCGAAGGCCGCCAGTGCGCCCGGGCCATTGACGAATACCTGATGGGCGAAACTAATCTGCCCAGATGAGCGGCCTAGAGTCTTTCTGGTTTTTACCTCCTCCGAGCTAATCGATTGGCGCCCCATCAAATCAATTCCCATCCGTCTCGCAATGCCCTGGAAGGTTTTTCAAAAACCCGGCTGCCCGCGGTCGCGACAAGGGATTTTGCTTTTGTCTTAGGCCCGTGTAACGTCGTCTCGCAGGGGTTCTGGTGACACCGGAACGGGAAGCGGGCATGGCATTCAAAAAGCGGATTTACCGGATCATCGAAGCCCCATGTCCGGAAGACTGGAAGGGCAAGTTTTTCGACAATTTCATGATGGTGCTGATCGTCACCAACGTGCTCGCGGTGATTCTGGAAACCGTCGAATCGCTGGCGGCGGCTTACGGGACTTTTTTTCAATATTTTGAATATTTCTCGGTCGCCGTGTTCTCGGTCGAATACGTGTTGCGCCTATGGACCGCCGGCGAAAGCGAGAACGAGCGCTTTCACCCCCCCGTCATGGGCCGCCTCCGGTACGCCATGACGCCGATGGCCTTGATCGACGCCGTCGCTATCCTGCCGTTTTACCTGGCGTTTTTCCTGCCCTTCGATCTTCGGTTCATGCGAGTGTTCAGGCTTTTCCGACTCCTAAAGCTGACCCGTTATTCGGCCGCCTTGCAGACCCTAGGGGCGGCGGTTTACGGTCAGCGCCGCGCCCTTGGAGCGACGCTGGTGATCATCGCCATCCTTCTGGTGTTTTCGTCCAGCATCATCTACCTGTTGGAGAAGGACGCCCAGCCCGAGGCCTTTGGCTCCATCCCCGAGGCCATGTGGTGGGGATTGGCGACCCTGACCACCGTCGGTTACGGCGACATCGCCCCGATCTCGGCGGGCGGCAAGGTATTCGGGGCCTTCGTCATGGTGTTGGGCATTGGCATGTTCGCGTTGCCGGCGGGCATATTAGCCACCGCCTTCAGCAACGAAATTCGCAAACGCGAGTTCGTCGTCACCTGGAACATGGTCGCCTCGGTGCCGTTTTTCAGTCGCCTCGACGCTCCTCGCATCGCCGAAATCGTCGACCTTCTGGAACTCAGTGTGCTGCCGGCGCACGCCACTATCATCGAACGCGGCGGCAAGGCGGACGCCATGTACTTTATTTCTTTGGGGGAGGTGGAGGTGGACCTTCGGCCCGAACCCCAACGGCTTGGGCCCGGCGATTTTTTTGGCGAGATCGCGCTGCTCAAGGAAACCGACCGTACCGCCACCGTGACCACCATTACGGAATGTGAGATTCTGGTCCTCGGCGTCGATGCTTTCAAGCGCCTTCTCGCGAGCAACCCGGAACTTCGCGACATCCTCACCCAGGTCATGGACGAACGCTTGGCGGTGATCGAGGAAAAAAGTCGAGGCCTGGCCTAGTGGCCTGTATCACCTAAATTGTACCCCTATGATCGCTTTTCCCGTTTCCTCGTCAGGAGGGAGGGTGCAGGCGATGGCGGCTCATTGGTTAGCCTTCCCGACGCCCCGAGGGGGCGGGAAAAGCGACCCCCAAAGTGCCAAGAGGAGGGCGATGTTGCGAAGCTTCCGGACGTCGTTGCTCGCCGCTTGTGGTGGGTTGGCATCATGGCCTGCCTTCGCCGAAGCGAAGCTCCGGCTTCGCTCAGGCAGGCGAACCGCGCTCCTGGCCGAAAACCTCGCAGCGCCGTCGTAGGGGTACAATTTAGGTGATACAGGCCACAGGATGCGGAGGGAATGGGGAG
>PTLK01000074.1 GCA_002938075.1 Alphaproteobacteria bacterium MarineAlpha3_Bin3 | reverse complement strand
GGAATAGGCCCGCATGATGCATTTCGAAACGCTCGATTTGCCGCTGCCGCTTTCACCGATCAGCCCGAAACACTCGCCGCGCTTGATCGAAAAACTGACGTCCTAGGGGACCTCCTAAAGGTCCTTTAAGATAAAGGCGCCCAGGGGACTGATATGAAGGGGTTTTTGAAGGGCCTGCTGAAAGGCGGAGACAAGGACAAACCGCTTTCCTACGAAGAAGCCAGGGAAATGGCCCGTCATGCGAACATGAATATTCGCATGGAACTGGCGGTCCGGTCCGACGTCAATCCGGAAATCCTTTATTTTCTATCCGAAGACCCGGCCGCCGAGGTGCGCCGCCTGATCGCCGGCAACGAAGTGACGCCGGCGCAGGCGGATTTAGTGCTGGCCAAGGACACCGACCAGGACGTCCGCGGCGACCTGGCGGAAAAGATCGCCAAGCTGGCGCCGGGCCTCAGCGCCGACGAACAGGACAAAGTCAAGCGGATGACCTACGAGGCATTGGAAATCCTCGCCCGCGACCAGGTCACCCGGGTCCGCCAAATCCTTTCCGAAGCCCTCAAGGACGTGGCTAACGCTCCGCCCGAGGTCATCCGGCAACTGGCCCGGGACGCGGAATTGGTCGTCGCCGGCCCGATTTTGCAGTTTTCGCCGGTGTTGACCGACGATGACCTGCTGGAAATCATCGAAAGCCACCCGGCCGCCAGGTCCTTGGGCGCGATTTCACGCCGCGACGGTATTGCCGAGCCGGTGGTCGACGCCATCGTCGCCACCGACGACGAGGAAGCCGTGGCGTTACTGTTGGCCAATGAAAGCGCGCAGATCCGCGAAAACACCCTCGACGGCATCATCGACCGCGCGTTCGACATCGAACCCTGGCACGCGCCGCTGATTTCGCGCCCCCACCTTTCATCCAAGGAGGCCGTCCGCTTGGCCCGTTTCGTCGCCCAAAAACTTTTGTCGAAGTTAAGCGAACGTCGGGACTTGGCCCCGGACGCCTTGGAGGAAGTCCGCCAGGTCGTCGAACGCCGCCTGGAGGAAGAATCCCGCGAAGGCGAGGAAGCGGAAAAATCGACCGCCGAAGAGGCGCTGGCGAAAGCAAAAGAGCTTACGGAGGCCGGGACCCTGGACGAAGATTCGGTTAGGGAAACCGTCCGCAACGGCAACCGCGAATTGACCATGGCGTCGCTGTCACTGCTTTCCGGCCTCAAGATCGAGGTCGTCCGCTCGGTGGTTTCCAACCGCAGCGCCAAGGGCATGCTCGCCGTCGCCTGGAAAGCGGGCCTGAGCACGAATTTGGCGGAAACGCTGCAAAAGAAACTGGCCCTGGTGCCGCAGAAGGACCTGCTCAGGGTCCAGGGGCCGGACTATCCCCTCGACGACGCGGACCTGGAATGGCAACTGGACTTTATCAAGGACCTTGCCTAGGGGGAGCCCGGCGTGATCAGCGTGCCGGCGCCGCCGGCGGTGAAAAGCTCGATCAGGATAGCGTGCGGCACCCGGCCGTCGATGATGACGGCGCCCTCGACGTCGGCCTCGACGGCGCCGAGGCAGGTTTCGATCTTCGGGATCATGCCGCCCGAAATGGAGCCGTCCGCGATCATCGCCTTGGCTTGATCGTCGGTCATTTCGGCGATCAGGTCGCCGTTTTTATCCACCACCCCGGTGATATCGGTCAACATCATCAATCGCTTCGCGTCGACGGCCTTGGCGATGGCGCCGGCGACGGTGTCGGCGTTGATGTTCAGGGTTTCGCCGTTGGGGCCGACGCCGATGGGGGCGATGACGGGGGTGATGTCGGATTCGTCGAAAAGCGCCAGGACATGGGGGTTAACCTCTTTCGGTTCGCCCACCAGCCCCAGGTCGAGGACCTTTTCGATGTTGGAATCCGGGTCGCGCTTGGTCCTTTTCGCCTTTTCGCAGGTGATCAGATGGCCGTCCTTGCCCGAAAGCCCGATGGCGAACCCGCCGGCGGCGTTGATGGCCGAGACGATCTGTTTGTTGATCGAGCCCGACAACACCATTTCAACGACGTCGACGGTTTCCTCGTCGGTGACCCGGAGCCCGTCGATGAATTCGCTTTTGATCTTCAGCCGCTCCAGCATGTCGGCGATCTGCGGTCCGCCACCGTGGACGACGATCGGGTTGATGCCGACCTGGCGTAACAGCACGATGTCGCGGGCGAACATGTCCGCCAACTCGGGATCGCCCATGGCGTGGCCGCCGTATTTGATCACCAACGTCTCGCCGGCGTGACGGCGCATGTACGGCATCGCCTCGGACAGAACCGTCGCCTGGCCCAGCCAATCGTCAGCGGAGAGGGGCGCGGATGGAGGTGATTTTTTCGGTTTCTTGCTCATCGCGGGGGGAACCTAGCCTTTTTTCTCCAGCCCCGCCAGCGCCGCCCGAAGGGCTGGGATGCCCGAGCCGTCGCGGGCCGACGTGGCCATGACCTCCGGATGCGCCGCCGTGTGGGCGGCGAGCTCGTCCCCAATACCCTCGATGCGGTCTTTGAGCGGCCCTTCCTTTAGCTTGTCGCATTTCGTCAACACCGCCTGATAGACCACCGCCGCCTGGTCGAGGAGTGCCATCACCCGGCGGTCCGACTCCTTGAGCCCGTGCCGCGCGTCGATCAACAGGCAGACCCGCCTGAGCCCGGCTCGGCCGCGCAGATAGTCTTCGATCAGGCCGGTCCATTGTTCGATTTCAGCCTTCGGCGCCTTGGCGTAGCCGTATCCGGGCAGGTCGGCCAGCATCAGCCGCTTTCCGAGGTCGAAAAAATTGATCTGCCGCGTCCGCCCGGGGGTATTCGACGTGCGGGCCAGTGCCGTGCGGTTGGTCAGCGCGTTGATCAGGCTCGACTTGCCGACGTTGGACCGTCCGGCGAAGGCGATTTCCTGAAGCCGGGTTTCAGGCACCTGGTCCATGGAAGCCGCGCCGATGACAAAGTCACAGGCCTGCGCGAACAGCCGCCGCCCGTGTTCCAGGGCCTGGGCATCGTCGTCGGGGTTTTCGGATACCGGTTGGGGCACGTTCCCCTCCTGGCGGCTTACTTAAGGGCTTGTTTCCCGGTAATGCCCATGCGCCGCATGATGACCCATTGCTGAGCCATCGACAGGATGTTGTTCCAGGCCCAATAGATCACCAACCCGGCCGGGAAACGGGCCAAAAGGAAGGTGAATATGATCGGCAGGAATTGGAAGATCTTGGCCTGCATGGGGTCCGACGGTTGCGGGTTGAGCTTCTGCTGCAGGTACATGGAGGCGCCCATGATCAGCGGCCACACCCCGACCATCAGGAAATCCGGCGGCGTCCAGGGAATCATGCCGAAGAGGTTGAAAACGGAAGTCGGATCGGCCACCGACAGGTCCTTGATCCAGCCGAAAAACGGCGCGTGGCGCATTTCGATGTTGACGAACAGCACCTTGTAGAGGGCAAAAAACACCGGAATCTGGATGAGGATCGGCAGGCATCCGGACGCCGGGTTGGCATTTTCGCGCTTGTACAGCGCCATCATTTCCTCGTTCAGCTTGGTCTTGTCGTCGCCGAAACGTTCACGAAGCTTGTTTACTTCGGGCTGCAGCTTCTTCATCTTGCTCATCGAGGTGTAGGACTTGTTGGCGAGCGGAAAGAACACGATCTTGATGGCGACGGTCAAAAGCAGGATCGATAGGCCGAAGTTCAGGACCACCTCGTTGATGTAGAGAAGGGCGTAAAAAATCGGCTTGGTGAGAAAATAGAACCAGCCGAAGTCGATCGCCAGGTCGAAACGGTCGATGCCTAAGTCTTCGTTGTAGGCGTCGATGATGGTGACTTCCTTGGCCCCGGTGAACAGCCGATTCCGGCTTTCGACGGTTCCGCCCGGAGCCACCGTTAGCGGGTCGCTGAGGTAATCGACCTGGTACAGGTCGTCGCCGCTTTCCTTGCGATAAGTGAAGCGCGAATTACCCTTGACCTTCTGGTCCGGGACCAGGGCGGCGAGCCAGTATTTGTCGGTGATCCCGATCCAGCCGCCTTGGGCTGTTTTCTTGACCTGGACCTGGTCCTGGATTTCGTCGTAGTCGATTTCCTCAAGGGTGCCACCGAAAACCCCCATCAGCCCTTCGTGAAGAATATAGAACCCGGTGACTTCGGGGGTGCCGCGGCGCGACAGCAGGCCGTAAGGATAAAGGGTCGCCGGCTTGGCACCCGTGTTCACCACCTTCTGGGAGACGGTGAACATAAAGTTTTCATCGACGGCGTAGGTGCGCGAGAATTTCAGGCCCTGGCCGTTGTCCCAGGTCAACGTCACCGGGTTTTCTAAGCTCAGCGTGCCGCGGCTGGCGCGCCAGGGGGTTTCGGGGCCCGGCACCGGCTGTCCGTCGCCGGCGACCCAGCCGAACTCGGCGTAATAGGCTTTTTCGGCGTCCTTGGGAATCAACAACACGATTTCGGGGCTCGTCGGGTCGAGGGTCTCGCGGTAGCGGACCAGCGACAGATCGTCGATGCCGCCGCCGGTCAGGTTGATGGAGCCGTGCAGGCTGGGCGTGCTGATCGCGACCCTGGGGCCTTTTTCAAGGATCGCCTTGCGGGCCGATCTTAATTCTCCCGCCGACGGCACCCCCGGGGCGCTGGGAATGGCGGCGCCAGGCACCTCCGGGGGACTGGAAACGGCGGTGCCGGGCTTCGATGGCGCGGCGGGAATGCCCGGTGCCTGGCCGGGCGTCGTTTGCTCCGTGCGGGGCTGGTCGCCGGGCGGCGGGGCCGGGCTGTCCTTCGCGAAAAACATGTCGAACCCGACCAGGATGATGATCGACAGCACCACCGCCAGGACAATGTTTTTATTGTCGATCATCCCGTCCGTCCTTCAAGGCCGCCCGTCGTTGCCGAAGACGCGCCCGCGCGTGCGTGATCACACCTTGGGGGAACCGCATCAAGCCCCGACGGACCCCAGGGGTGGCAGCGCAATATCCTTTTCACCGTCAGCCATCCGCCACGGGCCGCGCCATGACGGGTAACGGCTTGCATGGCGTATTCGGAACAGGTCGGATGAAACCGGCAGCCGCCGGCGGGCAGCACGGGAACGATCAGGAGCTGGTAGGCCCTGATCGCGGTGCGCATGACGGTGCCGAGAAATCCCATCGTCGTCCCTTCTTTTTTCATGCCCCGCCGCCCGTTAATCGTCATAGGCATCGAGTTTTCTCAATGCCGTTTCCAAATCCCCTACCAGGGCCGGGAACGGCCTTTTCAACGTCGCCCTGCGGCCGATGACGACGAAGTCGTGACCCGGACGGGCATGAACAGGCATCACCCGTTCCGCCACCGCCCGAAGCCGTCGCCGCGCCCGGTTGCGGCTGACCGCGGAGCCGACCTTGCGGCTGACGGTAAATCCGACCCGAAACTCGGACCCCGGGGCCCTTCCCTCATCGCCGTCCTCAAGGCGCCGGGCCTGGACGATCAACCCCGGGGCAACCCACTTGCGGCCGCCGCCCTGAACACGCAGAAATTCCCGCCGACGCTTCAACCGTTTCACGCCAGCGGACTCGATGTTGAAAGGCACGGACAGGCTGGGCAACCCCGATCAAGCGATACCGTCACGCGGAGAGACGCTTGCGCCCCTTGGCGCGCCGGTTGGCGAGAATCCTGCGGCCGCCGACGGTCGCCATGCGTTTGCGGAATCCATGCCGGCGCTTGCGGACGAGATTGCTGGGCTGGAAGGGGCGTTTCACGGGTTACCTCCGTAGAATTACGAGCCCGCTGTATACGGTTTTGCCCATGCGAAGTCAACGCCGGGGGCGGCCTTCCTGGAACACCGAAAAACCGGGCCATTCCGCCCCCTTCCGGAAGCAGGCGGGCGTTATCCACGTCCAGGGGATCAAGTTCCGTTCACATAATGTTGACCGGGGGACGGCCGCTCATGCCAAGGTTCCAGTTGCCCGGATGGGGTGGTTCACCTTAAAAGACCCCTGTCCGGCAGTATTAACGGCGTTACGGTCCTTATCCACCGCCCCGGGCAACAACGTTGAAGGACTTTTTCCCGATGTCCCCATCCGATGGTCTGAAGGACGCACCCGGGGCGACAAAATCCTCCCCGGCACGGTTATTGGTTGTCGTCCTGATGGCGCTGGCCGTCGGCGCCGTTTTCGTCTTCGGGCTCGACGACTACCTCAGCTTCGAGGTGCTCAAGAGCAACCGCCAGTCGGCGCTCGAGTGGTACGCGCAAAACCGAATCGTGGCCGTCATCTCCTTCGGTCTCGGCTATGCGTTGGCGGTGGCGTTGTCGGTGCCGGGTGCGGTATGGCTGACGCTGGCGGCGGGATTTCTGTTCGGAACCATCCAGGCGGCCATGATCGTCGTCGTCTCGGCGACGTTGGGCGCGCTTAGCATCTTCCTGATTGCCCGCTATGCGCTGGCCGACTTCTTCCACGAAAAAACCGGCGACGTGGGAAGGAAGATGGAAGCCGGCTTCAGGGACAACGCGCTTTCGTATCTGTTGGTGCTCCGATTGGTGCCGCTGTTCCCGTTCTGGGTGGTCAACCTGGTGCCAGCGCTTCTGGGGGTTTCCACGCGCACCTACGTCGTCGGCACCTTCTTCGGCATCATTCCGGGAAGCACCGTCTTTTGCAGCGTCGGCAACGGGCTCGGCGCCGTGTTCGACAGCGGCGGCACACCCGACCTCGGTATTATCTTCGAGCCCGAGATCTTCGGCCCCCTGATGGCGCTGGCGGTATTGTCGCTGATTCCCGTCTTCTACAAGAGATTTAAGGCGTCGAGAGGAGGATCGGACTAGAATCACCGGGCCATGGCAAAGAACCTTACCGTCGACATCTGCGTCATCGGCGCCGGCTCCGGGGGCCTGAGCGTGGCCGCCGGCGCGTCGCAGATGGGGGCCCGCGTGGCGCTGGTCGAAAAAGCCAAGATGGGCGGCGATTGCCTCAACTACGGGTGCGTGCCGTCCAAGGCCCTGCTGGCGGCCGGGCACGCGGCCGAGGCGCACCGCCGGTCGGCAGGTTTCGGCGTCAGCGAGGCGGACCCGTCCATCGACGCGAAAGGCGTTTTCGGCCATGTCCACGGCGTCATCGCCGCCATCGAACCCAACGATTCCGTGGCCCGCTACGAAGGAATGGGCGTCAAGGTCATCGAGGAACAAGCCCGGTTCACGGGGCCTAAGGAAATAGACGCCGGCGGCACCACGATCACCGCCCGGCGGTTCGTCGTCGCCACCGGGTCGTCGCCCTTCGTGCCGCCGATCCCGGGCCTCAAAGAGGCGGGCTATGAAACCAACGAGACGATTTTTTACGCCGACGGGCTGCCCGAACACCTGATCGTCATCGGCGGCGGGCCCATTGGCGTCGAGTTGGCGCAGGCGCACCGCAACTTAGGATCCCGGGTGACGGTGCTGGAGATGTTTTCCATCATGCCCCAGGACGACCCGGAGCTTGTCGACGTGGTGCGCCGCGGGCTGGCCGCCGAAGGCGTCGACATCCAGGAAGGCGCCGGCGTCAAAAGCGCCCGCAAAACCTCCTCCGGAGTCGCGGTTACCGTTGAGGACCAGGAAAACGGCGGCGCCGAGAGGACCATCGAAGGCTCCCGCATCCTCGTCGCCACCGGGCGGCGCGCCAACGTCCAGGGGCTGGACCTGGAAAAAGCCGGCATCGCCTATTCGGACAAGGGCATCGAGGTCGATGCCCGCCTGCGCACCTCCAACAAGCGGGTGTTCGCCATCGGCGACGTCATCGGCGGCCTGCAATTCACCCATGTCGCCGGTTACCATGCCGGGGTCGTGCTCAAGAACGCGCTGTTCCGGTGGCCGGCCAAGGCCGATCACCGGGCCGTTCCCTGGGTCACCTATACGGACCCCGAGCTGGCCCAGGTCGGCCTGACCGAGAAACAGGCGCAAAAGGCCGGCTTTGAGTTTCGAATCCTGCGCTGGCCTTTCCACGAAAACGACCGCGCCCTGGCCGAAGCCGCCACCGGGGGCCTGATCAAGACCGTGGTCCGGCCGACCGGCCACATCCTCGGCTGCGGCATTGCCGGGGCCCATGCCGGCGAGCTGATCCATACCTGGGTGCTGGCCATGAGCCGCAAGATAAAGATCGGCGCCATCGCCCAGATGGTCGTTCCCTATCCGACCTTGGGCGAGGTTTCCAAGCGCACCGCGGGCAGTTTCTACACGCCGTCGCTGTTCAGCGAACGGACGCGCAAGTTCGTCAGGTTCCTGGGCCGTTTCGGCTGAGGAGGGCGGCCCCCCTCCCCCCGGCTTGGGAAAAACACTTCGTTTGAGGTAGGCTGAAGACGATGTCGGAAACCGGGACAAGGCCGCATCGTCCGCTATTCCTGCACAGTTTGTCGTTTAAGCTGCTGTTGCTGACGGTGTTCTTCGTCATGCTGGCGGAATTCCTAATCTGGACGCCGTCCGTGGCCCGATACCGCAAGGTCTATTGCGAATGACGTGCATGATCCCCGAAACCACCCGCAAGTCGTCAACGCGGGGGATGCCATGAGAAAGAGGGAAGTGCGGCTTAATGCGGTTCAGTTGC
>PTLK01000073.1 GCA_002938075.1 Alphaproteobacteria bacterium MarineAlpha3_Bin3 | reverse complement strand
GCGCTGTCCGTCGTGTTGACCGACTGCCCGCCGGGGCCCGACGCCCGGAAGACGTCGATGCGCAGGTCCTTTTCCTCGACCTTGATATCGACCTCCTCGGCCTCGGGCATCACGGCCACCGTCGCCGCCGAGGTATGGATGCGGCCGCTGGATTCGGTATCCGGCACCCTTTGCACCCGGTGCACGCCGGATTCGAATTTCAGCCGGGCGAAGACGCCGGGCCCTGAAATGGACGCGATGGCTTCCTTGTAGCCGCCGATGCCGGTTTCGTTGAGGCTCAACAATTCGAACTTCCATTTGCGGTTTTCGGCGTAGCGCTGATACATCCGGAACAGGTTGGCGGCGAACAATCCCGCCTCGTCGCCGCCGGTGCCGGCGCGGATCTCGAGAATGGCGTTCTTATTGTCGGCCAGGTCCTTGGGCAGCAGCATCACCTGGAGCTTCTCTTCCAATTCCGGGACTTTCTCCTTCAGTTGGGCGAATTCCTCTTCCGCCATCTCCTTCATCTCGGCGTCGGTCTCGGGCTCGGCGATTAGCGTCGCCAAATCCGCCGTCTCGTCCTTGGCCCGGCAAAGCTCGCCGATGGCTTCGACGACCGGCGTCAGGTCGGAGAATTCCTTCGACAGGCGGGCGAATTCCTCCGGCGACGGGGGTTCGGCACTGGCCATCAGGTCCTGAAGCTCCTGGTGGCGGGCCAGCACCCGGTCAAGGTTTTCCTCGAGGCTCATGTGCCCGACTCCTTTTCCGACTCCTTGCCTGATTTGTTGTCCCGGGCACCGCCCCGGACCAGCCCGAACAGCCGCCGGATCACATCCTCGGCCACCTGCCAGCCGCCGCCTTCGGCGGCTTCGCCGCGCATGGCTTCGGACGGCTCATGCAAAAGCCGGTTGATCAGCAACCGCGTCGCCTTGTCGGCATCTCCGCCGGCCTCGGCCAGGACCTGTTCGCGGACGTCCTCGAAGTGGCCGCGAAGCTCGTTCAGGGCCGGCACCGCCGCCCGTTCGGCGCGCCCGCGCAGGAAGGAGTCGACTTCCCCGGCGACGATCTGGGCGGCGATTTCGGCTTCGGATTCGCGGGTCACCCGCCCGGCCATGACGACCCTTTCCAGGTCGCCCAGGTCATAGAGAAAAGCCTCCTCGATGCGATCGACGGCGGGATCGACGTCGCCGGGGACCGAAGTGTCGATCAAAAACACCGGCCGTTTGCGGCGCCGGTGGAGCGCCACCTGCATCATGTCGGCGGTGATGGCGTGGCGGCGCGAGCCCAGCGCCGTCAACACGATGTCGGCCTCGTCCAGTAACCGGTCTAGCGCGTCGAAATCGGCGAAATGGCCGTTAAGGGCGCGGGCCAGGGCCTCGGCCCGGGTCGGGTTGGGGTGCACCACCGTCAGGTCGCCGAGCCCTTCCTGGAGCAGCGCCTCGGCCACCATTTCGCCCATCTCGCCGGTGCCGACCAACAATCCCTGGGAGCGCGAAAGGTCGCCGTGCAGGTCCTGCGCCAGCCGGGCCGCGGCGGCGGCGATGGAGACCGGGCGCTCACCGATCTTGGTTTCCGAACGGACCCGCTTGGCGGCCGCGTAGGCGCCTTGCAGGATGGCCTCCAATCCATTGCCGGCTAGGCCTGCGTCCCGGGCCATCCGGTGGGCGGCCTTGATCTGGCCCAGGATCTGCGGCTCGCCGACGATCAGGCTGTCCAGCGACGCGGCGACGGTAAATATCTGCCGCACCGCCTCGTCGTCGGTGAGCACATAGGTCTGGTCCTCCAGTTCGGCGGCCTCGACCCCGGCGTGGGCGGCCAGGAGTTCCCGGGCGCTTTCGGCGGCGGCCTCGGGGTCGTCGTGGACGGCCTGGATCTCGACCCGGTCGCAGGTCGACAGCAGCATCGCCTGCTCAAACCCGGCATGGCGCATTTTCTCCAGAAAACCGGGAACGTGGTCTTCCTCGATGAACAGGCGGTCGCGCAGGCTCATGGAGCTTGAACGGTGGTTGGCGCCGACCACCACCGGCCTGGGCACCGGCCTCTGGGTTTTCGTTTGCTCTTCGGCCATGGCGCCCCTAACGGTAACGGGCGAGGTGGTCTTCAAGCGCTGAAAGCTTAACTTCCGTCTGCTCGCCCGTTTCCATGTCCCGAACCGTGGCCGCGCCCTTGGCCAATTCATCCTCGCCGATAATGACGGCGGCGACGGCATTGGCCTTGTTGGCCCCCTTGAGGCGTTTCTGGAGGTTGCCCGAAAACCCCAGATCGGCGGTGAAACCGGCTCGGCGGAGCCTTTGGACAAGCGAAAGCGCCTCCGCCTCCGCCGCTTGGCCTATGGGAACAACGGCGACGGGCCGGGCCGGGCCCGGCGGTTCGGCAATCATCAGGGCCAGCCTTTCCACCCCCGCCGCCCAGCCGGTGCCCGGGGTGGGTGGCCCACCCATGGCCTCGATCAGGCCGTCGTAGCGGCCGCCGGCCAGGACCGCACCCTGGGCGCCCAGGGTCTCGGTGGTGAACTCGAACGCCATGTGGCAATAGTAATCGAGCCCGCGGACAAGCGTGGGATTGATCTTGTATTCGATGCCCGCCGTCTTGAGCCCCTTTTGCACGTCCTCGAAAAACGCCTTCGAGGCGTCGTTCATGTGGTCCTCCAGCAGCGGCGCGTCGGCGATCACCGCCCGATCGCCTTGGTCCTTGGAATCCAGAATCCTGAGCGGGTTGCGATCCAGCCGGGCGAGGCTGTCCTCGGACAGCTTGTCCTTGAAGCCTTCGAGGTAGCCGACCAGCTTGGTCCGGTAGGATTGACGGCTTTCGGTATCGCCCAGGGTATTGAGCTCCAGGGTCACCTTGTCGGCGACCCCAAGCGCATCGAGGATGTGGGCGGCCAAGGAAATGATCTCGATATCGGCCAACGGGCCGTCGACGCCGAGAAGCTCGACATCGATCTGGTGGAACTGCCGCTGGCGGCCCTTTTGCGGGCGTTCGTAACGGAACATCGGCCCTTGGCAGAAGAACTTCAACGGCAGGTGCTGGGCCAGGCCGCCGGAAATGAACGCCCGGGCGACGCCGGCGGTGACTTCGGGCCTGAGGGTCAGCTGCTCGCCGCCGCGGTCCTCGAAGCTGAACATTTCCTTGGTGACGATATCGGACGTCTCGCCTAGGGTGCGCTTAAAGACTTCCGAGAACTCGAACACCGGGGTCGAGATTTCCTCATAGCCGTAGCGGGCCGCGATCTGGCGCGCCGTTTCCGTCACCTGGCGGTGACGGCGATGGTCTTCGGGCAAGATATCGTGGGTGCCGCGAACCGGCTGCAGATCGGACATGGGCGTGACTACCGGCTACCCAACGGCGGTGGACGGGGCGCGATCGGTATTTTTGTCCTTGTCCCCACGGCGCTTGTAATGGCTGGCGACGTAGTCATCGACGATGTTCTGGAATTCCTCGGCGATATCGGGCCCACGCAGGGTCAGCGTTTTTTTACCGTCGATAAACACCGGCGCCGCCGGTTCCTCGCCGGTGCCGGGAAGGCTGATGCCGATATCGGCGTGCTTGCTTTCGCCGGGGCCGTTGACGATGCATCCCATTACCGCCAGGTTCATGTCCTCGACGCCTTGATAGGTCTTCTTCCATTCGGGCATGCGCTGGCGGACATGGGTCTGGATTTTTTCCGCCAGCCCCTGGAACACGGTAGACGTCGTCCGCCCGCAGCCGGGGCACGCGATGACCAGCGGCGCGAACGACCGCAGCCCCATGGTCTGCAGGATTTCCTGGGCGACGACGACCTCGCGGGACCTGTCGCCGCCGGGCTCGGGTGTCAGCGACACGCGGATGGTGTCGCCGATGCCGTTCTGCAACAGCACCGCCAGCGCCGCCGTCGAGGCGACGATGCCTTTCGAGCCCATACCGGCCTCGGTCAGCCCTAAGTGCAGCGTGTAATCGGAGCGCCCGGCCAAGTCGGCGTAGACGGCGATCAGGCTCTGCACGTCGGAGACCTTGCACGACAGCACGATCCGGTCGCGGCCCAACCCCAGCTCCTCGGCCCGGGCGGCGTTTTCCAGGGCCGAGACCACCAGCGCCTCGCGGGTGACCTCGACGGCGTCCTTCGGGTTGGGCAATTTCGCGTTTTCGTCCATCAGCCGGGTCACCAGTTCCTGGTCCAGGCTGCCCCAATTGACGCCGATGCGGACCGGGCGGCCGTATTCGAGCGCCGTCTCGATCATGGATGAGAACTGCTTGTCGCGCTTTTCCCTGAAACCGACGTTCCCGGGGTTGATCCGGTACTTGGCCAGCGCCTCGGCACAGGCCGGATAGGCGCTCAGCAGCTTGTGGCCGATGTAGTGGAAATCGCCGACCAGCGGCACGGCGCAGGCGCGTTTGTCGAGCTCGTCGCGGATATGGGGAACGGCCTTCGCCGCGTCTTCGTTGTTGACGGTGATGCGCACCAGTTCCGACCCGGCGCGGGCCAGTTGGGTAACCTGTTCGACCGTCGCCGCGACGTCGGCGGTGTCGGTGTTGGTCATCGACTGGACCACCACCGGCGCATTGCCGCCCAGGATGACGCCGCCGATGTCGACCGGGATGGAGTTGCGTCTTTCCGTCAATGTGAGTCCATTGGACATCAGACCTTTAAGTCCTTTCGGCTTAAGACGTTATTTGCCGCATCGGCGAGCCCAAGGTCAAGGTTAACCCGGCTTCGCGGCTGACTGAGGACCGAGCCTTATTCGCGTACCGCGGTGCCCGATTTCAGCCTTTCGGCATCGAGCACGATTCTGCGCCGTACGGTTCCTTCCCCGCCGACGGCCGGCACCGGTTCGCCGTCGACCAGGATTTCCAGGGCGCCGGCGTTTCCGGTCGAAAGGGTCAACCCGGAACGGTCGGGGACGATATAGCCGTCGCCGGACATCAACATGCGCGTCAGCACCAGCTCGCCGGCGGCATCGTCGCGCACCTGGATCCAACTGTTGGTCTTGGCCTTGACCACGATGCGCCCGGCGCCGCCAGCCGCCGGGGCTTCACGGGCCGGGGTTTCAGCGGCGGATTGGACTTCCGGCGTTTCTTCGCGGGCTGAGGCTGCCGCCGACGTGGAAGCGGCAACCGACGCTTCGGGCGCAACGGTGGCGGCCTGGGCTTGCGGCCTGGGCGACGCCGGGACCGACGGGATCATGTCCATGGGCACCACGGTCGGGGCGTTGACGGGTTCGGGCGTCCGGGTTGGCGGCGCTATCCGGGTTTCCGGGGCCGCCGGGGAAGTTACGCCAACGCTCACCGGGACGCTGCCGCTCACCGGGGCGCCGACGCTTGCCGTCGCGGGTGCGGCCTCGGCAGGGGCCGCCGGTTGCGGGGCCGGAGGTGATTCCGGGGGTTTAACGACGCCGGGGGGCGGTTCCCAGGCCGCCGCCTGCTGTTCGGGGGCTTCTTCCGTGCCTGGTTTCTTCTCCGTTTCGGCGGGTGTTTGGGCGTCCGGTTTCGGTTCGGGAGCGGGCGCCGCTTGCGGTGCTTTTTCGGCCACCTTTTCCAGCGCTTTTTCGGGTTCGGGCGTCGCCTGATCGGTCATCCCGGAAGCCGGGGCCGGGGCTGGGGTCGCGGGTTCAGCCGCCCTGGGCGTCTTTTCGGGTTCGGCGGGCGCCGCCGATTGAGTCTCCGACTCTGTTTTTGGGCCCGGGTCTTTTCGGATCGGTTCGGGCGCCGGGGCGGCTTGTTCCGGTTTGCTTTTCTCGTCGGCGAGCCTGGCCAGCCGGTCCGGTACCGCCGAAATCAATTCGGCGAGGAAGCCATCTTCCGACGTATTCACGTACCAGACGCCGTAGGTCAGGATCACCACCAGGGCGCCGACGAAAACGATGGCGCCGCCGGGGATGCCGGCTTGGGAGATCGGCTCGGGAAACACCAGGTTGGATAAGAGTTCTTCGCCGCTGGTCCAGCCCTTAAAGCGGTGGATGATCTCGTCGCTGTCGAGCCCTAAGTGATCGGCATAGGCGCGGATGAAGCCGGTGGCGTAGGTGGGGCCGGGCAGGTCCTGATAGCGGTCGTCCTCGATGGCCTCCAGGTAGACGTTGCGGATACGGAGGACATCGGAGACCTCGCTCAACTCTTCGCCGATTCGGAGCCGAGATGCCTTGAGCAGTGCGCCGACACCGCTGGTGTCCGGTTGTTGAGTATTTTCGGGCTGTTGCGGAGAAGACATGTTGTTGTTTATCCAATCCCTGGAAATCAACGCCAATAAGGACCCAGACCGCCCAGGGCCCTTTCCGCCGCCCGGTTCATTTTTTCGGCTTGTCCCAAGGTAAAAAAACGCTGATTTCCGGCGGCCGATAGCAAATTTCCCGACGTCTGGGGGAAGTGTCTCATATCTCGCCAAAGGACTTCAAGCGTGAACGCCTTATCTCCCAGGGCAATCCCATTTGGCCACCCTAAACGGCGGCGCGGTGCTCACCGGCGAAGGCTTCGAGCCTGCCCTGCGGCGAGGGGCCGTTATTCGACGTCGAGCCCATAGGCGCTGTGCAGCGCGCGCAGGGCCAGTTCGGTGTATTCCTCGGCGATCAGCACGCTGATCTTGATCTCGGACGTCGAGATAACCTGGATGTTTATGCCTTTTTCGGCCAGGGCCTTGAACATGCGCTGGGCGATGCCGGCATGAGAGCGCATGCCGACGCCGATGACCGAAACCTTGACCACGTCGGAATCGGAAATCAGGTTCTTGTATTGAAGTTTCTTTTTGTTTGACTCGACGGTTTCGACGGCGCGCTCCAGATCACCCTTGGCGACGGTGAACGTCAGGTCCGTCGTCTTGCCGTCGGCGGAGACGTTCTGGACGATCATATCGACGTTGATGCTGGCGTCCGCCAGCGGCCCGAAGATGGCCGCCGCGACGCCCGGTTTGTCGGCAACCTGGACAAGGGTGATCTTGGCCTCGTCCCGGCTGTAGGCAATTCCGCTGACTATTTCCTGTTCCACGATTTCATCCTCATCGACAACAAGGGTTCCGGGGGCGTCGGAATAGCTGGACCGGACATGCAGGCGCTGGCCGCTTTTCATTGCCAATTCGACCGCCCGGGTCTGCAGGACCTTAGCGCCGAGGGACGCCATTTCCAGCATTTCCTCGTAAGTGATTTTCTCCAGTTTCCGCGCCTTGGCGACGATCCGGGGATCGGACGTGTAGACGCCGTCGACGTCGGTATAGATGTCGCACCGCTCGGCACCGAGCGCCGCAGCCAGGGCGACGGCGGTGGTATCGGTGCCGCCGCGGCCGAGGGTCGTGATCCGGCCATCGGGGCCGAGCCCCTGAAAGCCGGCGACCACCGGCACCTCACCTGCGCCGAGGCATTGCTCCAGGGCCTCGATTTCGATCTTTTCGATCCGCGCCTTGCCGTAAACCCCATCGGTGCGGATGGGAATCTGCCAGCCCAGCCACGACCGGGCCTGAATGCCCATCTCCTGCAGGGACAGCGCCACCAGCCCGGCGGTCACCTGTTCGCCGGTGGCGAGCACGGCATCGCATTCGGACGAGTAATGGGCGCCGCCGGCCTCAGCGGTATAGCCAACAAGCTGATCGGTGACGCCGGCCATGGCCGACAGCACCACGGCGACCTCGTTGCCGTCGTCGAGCTCTCGCTTGACGGTGGCGGCGACGGCCTTGATCCGGGCCATGTCGGCGACCGACGTACCGCCGAATTTCTGTACGATTCGAGCCATATCACTGGTCCCCATCGGGGATCCCACGGGGTTTTCATCCAAAAAAACGTCTTATCAGAGTATGTTGAAGCGCGGGCGGCGCATACATACTCTATTAAAGCGAACAGAGGCAACCCACCGATGGCCCGAACGGCAAAGGGAAAATCACCCAAACCCGGCTTGTCGACCGCCGAAGCGGACGAAATTGCCCGCTTTGCCGCCATCGCCGAGTCCTGGTGGGACCCCAATGGGGACTTCCGGCCGCTGCATAGGCTCAACCCGGTGCGCCTCGAATTCATCCGCCAACACGTGGCCCGGCATTTCGACCGGGACCCTCTGGGCCCTGAGCCTTTCAAGGGCTTAGACGTGCTCGACATCGGCTGCGGCGGCGGGCTTTTGTGCGAACCCATGCGGCGGCTCGGCGCCGCGGTGACCGGCATCGACGCCGGCCAAGAGGCGATCGAAATCGCCAAGGCCCACGCCCAACAATCGGGCCTCGACATCGACTACCACCACCGGCTGCCGGAAGAGTTGGAGGCCGAAAAGGGGCGCTTCGACGTCGTCCTCAACATGGAGGTGGTGGAACACGTAGCCGATTTTAGGGTCTTCCTGGCGATATCGGCGGGACTGGTCAAGCCCGGCGGCGCCATGGTGCTGTCGACCCTCAACCGCACCCTCAAGGCGCTGGCGCTGGCCAAGATCGGCGCCGAATACGTGCTCCGGTGGCTGCCCCGGGGCACCCACGACTGGCGCAAATTCGTGCGCCCGTCGGAGCTGGCGGCGGGGCTGAAGTCCGGCGGCGCCGACATCACCGAGCTCAAGGGAATGTCCTACGACCCGATCGGCGACGAATGGCGGCTTTCGGGCGACCTCGCTGTCAATTACCTGGCGTTCGCGGT
>PTLK01000072.1 GCA_002938075.1 Alphaproteobacteria bacterium MarineAlpha3_Bin3 | reverse complement strand
GTAATGGCGCGCGAAACCATGTCTTCGTAATGGCGGCGGCTCAACTCGGGCCGCCAACTCCCCGCCGGCCGCCAATCGACGGGCGGCAGCGGCGGCGCATCGGCGATCCTCGCCGCCATGGCCTCAGCCCGGGCCACCGGCAAAGGGCGCACGAGGGTGCCGTCGGCGGCCCCGAGTTCGGCGGCCAATATCCAGGCGTGGCGGGTCTGCACGTCGAAGGCGGCAATAGTGTCGTAAAGCCCGATCAACAACTCGGGAACATCGAGGCCGGCCTCCGGAGGCGGCGGCAGGCGCTCCAGGTGGCGCCCCAACTCGTAGCCCAGATAACCGACGGCGCCGCCTTGAAAGGGCGGCAGGTCTGGATCGTTTCCCATCTGGAACATTTTAAGCTGGCGCTCCAAAACCTGAAAAGGATCGCCCGCCGCCGGGCAACCGTCCACAGTAGTTCCTCCCTTGGCGGCGGTGATGACGCGGAACGGATCGGCGGCGATATAGGCATAACGCCCCCGGGGGCCGATCTCGGCGGCGCTGTCCAACAACGCCGAGACCGGATCGCCTGAAAAGGCCGCGAACGCCCGCAGGGGATCGCAATAGGGAATGGGTGTGGCGTAGGGCCCTTCGGTCATCGGTGGCTCGATTCAGGCCCAACCGGGCCTGCAGTCAAAACTTATCGCCGATTACGCGATCCGGCGGCGTGTGGTCATCGACGAAGGTCTGGATGTTGATCACCACCTTTTCGCCCATGTCGCCCCGGCCCTCGAAGGTGGCGGAGCCCATGTGGGGAAGCAGGACGACATTGTCCAGCGCCAGAAGTTTCGGGTTGACGGCCGGTGCGTGTTCGAACACATCGAGCCCGGCGCCGGCGATATCGCCGGACTGCAACACCTGGGTCAGGGCGTTTTCGTCGATGACCTCGCCGCGCGCGGTGTTGACGATGACGGCATGGGGCTGCAACAGCTTCAGACGCCGGGCCGACAGAAGGTGGTAGGTCGCCGGCGTATGCGGACAATTGACGGAAACGAAGTCCATATGGGCCAGCATCTGGTCCAGGCTTTCCCAATAGGTGGCTTCGAGCTCGTTCTCGATCTCCTCGTGGACCCGGTTGCGGTTGTGGTAATGGATCGACAACCCGAACCCCCGGGCGCGGCGGGCGACGGCCTGGCCGATCCGGCCCATGCCGATGATGCCCAGCCGCTTGCCGAAGATCCGGTGCCCCAGCATCCACGTCGGCGACCACCCGGACCAATCGCCGGAGCGCACGATCCGTTCGCCTTCGACCAGGCGCCGGGGCACCGCCAGGATCAGCGCCATGGTCATGTCGGCGGTGTCCTCGGTCAGCACGTCCGGCGTGTTGGTGACGGTGATCCCCTTTTCCCGCGCCGCCGCCAGATCGATGTGATCGACACCGGTGCCGTAGTTGGCGATCAGCTTCAGCTTCTTGCCGGCGGCGGCGATAAGCTTGGCGTCGATGGTATCGGTGATCGTCGGCACCAGGACATCGGCCGTCTTGACGGCTTCGGTCAGCTCGGCCTCGGACATCGCCTCGTCGTCGACGTTCAGGCGCACGTCGAACAATTCCATCAACCGCGTCTCGATGGCGTCGGGCAGCTTGCGGGTGATCACCACCAGCGGTTTTTTTTTCGCCATTCCGTCCCCTCCCAAGAACGCTTGGTCTTTTCACGCTTCGGCTTGTCAGACCATAGCAACCCCGGCTCAGGCCATAGCAACCCCGGCGGCGGTTGTCCAGCGCCCTTATGCCGCGCCCTGCCTTGACCGGGACCGAGGGCAGGGCCCTATAATGGGCCCAAGGTTTTCCTTACGCTTGCCCGTGAACGGTTTCGGCCATGTCTCGATTACATTTTAGCGTTTTCTTACTTGTCTTGGTGTTTGTTTTCGCCCTTTTCGCGCCCGCCCTTTGGGCCGCCGAAAAGGGCACCGGCCTGCCGCTGCCCCGGTTCGTCAGCCTGCGCGCCGGCGAGGTCAACCTGCGCACCGGGCCCGGCGTGCAATATCCCGTCGATTGGGTCTTCCACCGCCAGCACCTGCCGGTCGAAATCATCGCCGAATACGGCACCTGGCGAAAAGTCAGGGACTGGCAGGGAACCCAGGGCTGGGTCCATCAAAGCATGGTCGGCGCTGGGCGGACCTTTATCGTCACCGGCGACACCCGCACCATCCGCCGCAAAGGCGACCCCAAGAGCGGCCCCGTCGCCAGGGTCGAGGCCGGAGTCATCGGCAAGCTGTTGTCCTGCCCGGACCTCAACGGTTGGTGCCGGGTCGAGGCGGCAGGCCACCAGGGCTGGCTGCGACGGGTGGAATTCTGGGGCGTGCTTCGCAATGAGGTGATGCAGTTGACGGGGCCGCCAAGGCCACGCCTCGATCCCAGCGCCCCAGGCCCAACACCTCAGTAGAAATCTTGCGCCAAGGCCTGGCGGACGGCCTCGGGCAGCACCGCCAGGTGGCCGTATTTCTGGTGGCCGATGGCGATGGTGACCTGGGCGTCGGGGGTCCGGAACTTTTCCACCTGGGCGTCGGTGAACGCGAAGTGCAGGAACTGGATCGACGACGCCTTGCCGTCGGCGGTCGTCCGGTCGACGTCGTGCTCCGGTGTGGCGGTGATGGTTTCACCGTTCAAGGTCAGGGTCACCGTTTCCTCGACGCCGCCGAGGCCGGCCAGGAATTCAGCTCGGCGGCCCGGTTCGTCGATTTCGAACATCAACGTGGCGACCAGCTCGCGGCCGTTGGGGATCATCGGGTTGTAGGCTCGAAGCTCGTCTTCGATCTGCTGTTCGCCGCCTTTCTCGATGTACAGCATCTCGTGGACCTGGTGGAGCATGGTGTCATAGGACTCGAAATAGAAGGTCGCGTCGGGGCCGACGGCAACGCGGCGGTGTTTCTTCAATTCGGCGACGGCGCGTTTCCTTTCAGGCCGCGCGGCGGCGTAGTCCTCCATGCCTAAGATGTCGGCGCGGGTGATTTCGTGTCGGGAGGTTATCGGCAACTCCTTGTTCCTTTTACAGCCCGTAGGCTTTGGCGATCAGCTCGATGGGGTGCTGGGCGGCGCTGATGTGGGCGGCGATGGCGGCGGATTTCTCGCCCAGGCGCTCGACCCCTTGCAGGATATGGTCGCGGGCCAGCGGGCATTCGGACACCATGTGCCGGAGATTCCGCTTGGCGACATCTCGGGCTACCGGCTTGCCGATCTTGAGGCCGACCTCGAAATTGTCCTTCATTACCCCCCACGCACCGCCGTGTCCCGAGCAGCGCTCGATCACCGAAATCTCCGTTTTCGGAAGCAGGCGCAGCATCTCGGCCGCTTTGTGGCCCATGTTCTGGGCCCGGGCATGGCATGCGATATGGACGGTGACGCCGCTGTCGAGCGGGTTCAAGCCGTCGGCCAGGCCTTCGTTCTTGGCGATGCCGACCAGGTATTGGCTGAGGTCGGATGTCGATCGGCTCAACAATGCAACGGCTTCGTCGCCGGGCACGATCAGCGGCCACTCGAACTTCAGCATCAATGCGCACGACGGGACTAACGCAATCACGTCGTAGCCTTTGTCGATCCAAACGCCTAAATCCCCGGCCGTCGCCTTGGCGCTTTCAGCCACCGCCTCGATGTCGCCGTGTTCCAGTTGCGGCATGCCGCAGCACCGGGGATGGACGATTTGCGTCTCAACGCCGTTTTTGGCCAGCACCTTGATCGCCGCCTCGCCGATGGCGGGATTGTTGTAGTTACCGAAGCAGGTGGCGTAGAGGACCGCCTTGCGGCCGAAGGCGGGGGCGTCGGTTTTGATTTCCGGGCTTGCGGCCTTGGCCTTGTCGGTCAGGGTCTTTGAGGCAAAGGCCGGCAGCTTGGCGTCGCGGTGGATGCCGGCGGCGGCTTCCATCACCGGGCGGGTAACTTTGTTTGAGCACTTGCACGCCCAGTTGACGAGGCCGGAGACCGAACAGCCGATCCTGCCGTTGCGGTCGGTTTTGGTCATCTGTTTCTCGGGGAACGAGACCTTGCCGTTTTTAAACTCCTGGGCGCGGGCGCGCAGCATCAGGTGCGGAAAGTCGACATTGAATTCATGCGGCGGCACGTAGGGGCACTTGGTCATGAAGCACATGTCGCACAACGTACAGGCATCGATCACCGGTTTGAAACCGCGGCTGTCGACGGTGTCCAACTCACCGGATTTGGAATCATCGATGAGGTCGAAAAGGCGTGGGAAGGTGTCGCACAGATTGAAACACCGCCGGCAGCCGTGACAGATGTCGAAGACCCGGCGCAGTTCCTCATCGAGCTTCGCCGGGTGGTAAAAATCCGCCTGCCGCCAGGGGATGGGGTGGCGGATGGGGGCTTCGAGGCTGCCTTCGCTCATGTTCGCAAAACCAATTTAAATGATAAAAAACCAGGGGGAGCCGGTGACGGCCCCCCCATAAGGATTTTGTAACCGAAGGACCGTTAGTCCAATTCGTCGAGCGCTTTCTGGAAGCGCCCGGCGTGGGACTTTTCGGCCTTGGCCAGGGTTTCAAACCAATCGGCGATTTCGTCGAAACCTTCCTGGCGGGCGGTTTTTGCCATCCCCGGGTACATATCGGTGTATTCGTGGGTTTCCCCGGCCACGGCGGCCTTCAGGTTGTCGCCGGTGGGGCCTATGGGGAGGTCCGTCGCCGGATCGCCGGTTTCCTCGAGATATTCCAGATGGCCGTGGGCGTGGCCGGTCTCCCCTTCCGCCGTCGACCGGAAAACGGTGGAGACGTCGTTGTAGCCCTCGACGTCGGCTTTTTGAGCGAAATACAGATAGCGGCGGTTGGCCTGGGATTCCCCGGCAAACGCGTCCTTGAGGTTTTGTTCGGTTTTGGATCCTTTTAAGTCAGCCATGGCTTGCTCCCTAGTGGATATTTTGACGAATGATCCCGGGTGATCCCGGGCCGCGGCAGGGCAGAGTTCCCGGCAAGCGGCGCGGGGGTAATATGACCACCGGATAGGGAAGAGTCAACTACTTTTTATTAACTCTAAACTATATTATAATTAATTGTTATTAAATAAATATTTATTCGTTTTCCACGCGGACGACGATATCGACCCGTTTTACCGCCATCCCCGGCGGCGGGGCCGGCAGCCCGGCCACCACGACCTGGTCGCCGGGGATGTCCTTGAGTTCTCCGGAGCCTTCGAAGAAGAAGTGGTGGTGGTCGGTCATGTTGGTGTCGAAGTACGAGCGCTGGGAATCGACGACGATCTCGCGCAGCAGCCCGGCGGCGGTAAACTGATGCAGCGTATTGTAGACGGTAGCCAGCGACACCTGGATGGAGGCGGCCCGGGCCTCGCCATGGAGGATTTCCGCCGTCACATGCCGGTCGGGGCCTTCGAACAACAGTTTCGCCAGGGCCAGGCGCTGGCGCGTCGGACGCAGGCCGACGCCCCGCAGGCGGCCCAGTACCTGCGTATAGGGTCTTTGGGTTTCGGTTTTTGTCATTTCCATTTTCTTAATATGGCCATTCAAAGGTGAAAGGCCAAGTAAAAATATCTATTCCTTATTCGTCAGGATCATAAACATATAATTTGAATAACACCAAACTATACCAAGGCCGTCATAAAGCCATAATTTTTTTAAGGAAATCCTCTAGCCTGAAGGGGGCGGCATGCCGATGATGTTATATCCGCAATCGACGTGGAGAATTTCGCCAGTGACGCTTCGCGACAGATCCGACAGCAGGTAAAGCGCGGCGCCGCCGATGTCATCCAGATGCACGCTGCGTCCCAGGGGCGCGTGTTCCTCGCTCCATTTGTAGATGTGCCGGGCGCCGGCGATGGCGCTGCCGGCGAGCGTCTTCATCGGTCCGGCGGAGATCGCGTTGACGCGGATGTTGCGCGGCCCCAGATCGACGGCCAGGTACTTGATGCTGGCTTCCAGCGCCGCCTTGGCGACGCCCATGACGTTGTAGTTGGGCATCACCCGCTGGGCGCCGGAAAACGTCAGCGACAGCAGGCTGCCGCCGCCGGTCATCAACGGCTGGGCGCGGCGCGCCAGGGCGGTAAACGAATAGCACGACACCGCCAGGGTGCGCTGGAAGTTTTCCCGGGTGGTGTCCAGGTAATGACCCTTGAGCTCTTCCTTGTCGGAGAAGGCGATCGCATGGACGACGAAATCGAGGCCGCCCCAATCCTTCTCCAGGTCGCTGAAGACGGCGTCCATGCTGCTCTCGTCTTCGACGTCGCAGGGCAGCACGAGGGTCGAGCCGACGCTTTCGGCCAGCGGCCGTACCCGTTTGCCGAACGCCTCGCCCTGGTAGGTAAAGGCCATTTCGGCGCCGTGCCGGTTGAGGATGTTGGCGATCCCCCAGGCGATCGAACGGTCGTTGGCGACGCCCATGATCAGGCCCTTCTTGCCGGCCATGAGCGCGCTTTCGGCCGCCAGCTTGATGTCGTCGGGCTGGTTTTTTAGCGAACCCGGCACGGCTCAGTCTTCTATTCGCTTGAACGCCAGGGTCGCGTTGGTGCCGCCGAAGCCGAAGCTGTTGGACAGCACCGCGTTTAGCCGCACGCCGTCCTGGCGCTCGATCACCAGGGGCATGTCGCCGACCGCCGGGTCGGGTTCTTCGACGTTGGCCGACGCGCAGATGAAATCGTTTTCCATCATCAACAGGCAGTAAATCGATTCCTGGACCCCGGTGGCGCCCTGGGAATGCCCGGTCAGCGACTTGGTCGAGCTGAAGGGCGGAATCCGGTCGCCATCCTTGAACGTCTCGCGGATGGCTTCGAGCTCCTTGAGGTCGCCGATCGGGGTGGAAGTGCCGTGGGTGTTGATGTAATCGACCGGCACGTCGAGGTCCGCCAGCACGGCGCGCATGCACCGGACGGCGCCTTCGCCGGAAGGCTGCACCATGTCGTGGCCGTCCGAGGTGGCGGCGTAACCGGCCAGTTCGGCGTAAATCTTGGCGCCCCGGGCCTTGGCGTGTTCAAGTTCCTCCAACACCACGACGCCGCCGCCGCCGGCGATGACGAAACCGTCCCGGTTGGCGTCAAACGCCCGCGACGCCTTCTCCGGGGTGTCGTTGTAGCCGGAACTGAGCGCCGGCATGGCGTCGAACAGCACCGACAGGCTCCAATGCAACTCCTCGCCGCCGCCGGCGAAAACGACGTCGTTCTTGCCCCATTGGATCAACTCGGCGCCGTTGCCGATGCAATGCGCGCTGGTCGAACACGCGGAGCTGATGGAATAGCTGAGCCCCTTGATCTTGAAGGGGGTGGCCAGCGTCGCCGAATTGGTCGACGACATGGTCCTCGGCACCATGAACGGGCCGACCTTCTTCGGGTTGCCCTGGCGCGCGATGTCGGCGGCCTTGACCTGGTTGCTGGTCGAGGGGCCGCCGGAGCCCATGATCAGCGCCGTACGCTCGCTGGAGACCTCGTTCTCGGTCAGGCCGGAATCGGCAATGGCCTGTTCCATGGCGATGTAGTTGTAGGCCGCCCCGTCGCCCATGAAGCGGCGCCAGCGGCGGTCGACGGCTTCGTTGATGTCGATGGTCGGCTTGCCGTGGACGTGGCTGCGGAAGCCCATGTCGCGGTATTCCTCGGAAAAGGTGATGCCCGAGCGGCCCTCGCGGAGCGAGTCCAGGACCTCGTCCTTGTCGTTGCCGATGCTAGACACGATACCGATGCCGGTAACGACGACGCGTTTTTTAGCGGTGTCGCCGGCCATCGTCAGCCCTCGGCCGCGGTTTCGCCGGCGGTGAACACGGCCACCTTCAGGCCCTCGGCGGCATAGGCGGTGACGCCGTCGACCTCCATGATGCCGTCGGCGATGCACAGAGTGATCTTCCGCTTAAAGACCCGCTTGATATCAATGATATACGAGATCAGTTTGGCGCTCGGGTTGACCTGTTCGGTGAATTTCACCGACCCCACGCCGAGTGCCCGCCCGGCGCCGGGGGTGCCCCGCCAGCCGAGGAAAAACCCGACCATCTGCCAAAGCGCATCGAGGCCTAGGCATCCGGGCATGACGGGATCGTTTTCGAAGTGGCACTGGAAAAACCACAGGTCCGCCTTGACGTCCAGTTCGGCGACGATCCGGCCGTGGCCGTACTTGCCGCCGTCGTCGGTGATGTTGACGATGCGGTCGAACATCAGCATCGGCGGCAGCGGCAATTGGGCGTTGCCGGCCCCGAACAATTCGCCATGCCCGCAAGCCAGCAAATCCTCGTAGGAATAACTGTTCTTTTTCTTCAACGGCTTGTTGACCTTTTTTGCCGGCGCCCGCCTCTCTGGATCAATGGCGAATTATATATCCGACAAAGGGGCCGGGTATAACAAAAAAGGCGGCCCCAAGGGCCGCCTTTTGTTTAATTTGCTGGCTAGAGCATTTTCCACGTCAGTGGAAACATGCGATTAGCCCGCGTGGCGCTTGAGCGGCCACAGGCAAAACTTAGAGCGATTCTATTTGAATGGGATTCGCTCTAGGCGGGGTTAGCGCGCCGCCCGCCTGCCCGAAGACTGGCCCGAGATTTCCTTGCCGGTTTCCTGATCGACGGCCTTTAGAGACAACTTGACCTTGCCGCGGTCGTCGATGCCGATCAGCTTGACCCTTACCTCATCGCCGACGTTGATGATATCGGTGGTCTTGCCGACCCTTTCGGGCGCCAGTTCGGATATGTGAACCAGCCCGTCCTTCGACCCCATGAAGT
>PTLK01000071.1 GCA_002938075.1 Alphaproteobacteria bacterium MarineAlpha3_Bin3 | reverse complement strand
AGTAAATTCGCCGGTTACGGCTTCAACAAATCCCACGCAGCCGCCTATGCCCTGGTCGCCTACCAGACGGCTTACATGAAGGCCAACCACCCGGTTGAATTCATGGCCACGTTGATGACCTTGGAAATGGGCAATACGGACAAATTGAGCATCTTCCATCAGGAACTCAGGCAAATGGGAGTCGGGCTTTTGGGACCGGACGTCAATGCCTCGGACGCCGTCTTTATGGTCGAAAGGAGCGACGGTGGGGACAAGGGAGCCATCCGTTACGCCCTGGCGGCGATCAAGAACGTTGGCAAAGCGGCCATGGAAAGATTGGTCAGGGAACGCCGGGCCAACGGCCCCTTCAAGGACCTGTTCGACCTCGCCCAACGCCTCGACCCCCACGCGGTCAACAAGCGCCAGATGGAAAACCTGATCAGGGCCGGGGCCTTCGACAGCCTTTGTTCCAACAGGCGCCAGGTGTTCAACGCCATTGAGATGCTGCTCCGCCACGCCAGCATCGCCAACGATGAACGTGACAGCGGCCAGATGGGGCTGTTCGGGGGCGATGGAGCAGGGGCCGTTGAGGCGGAGTCTTTGCCGGAAATTCCCGACTGGCCGAAAATGGATCGCTTGACCGAGGAATTCGAAGCCACCGGTCTTTATCTTTCGGGCCATCCGCTGGATGACTTCACGCAAACCATGAAACGGCTGAAGGTCAAAGCCCACGCCGACATCGTCGCCGCCGGCAAGCCGGGCCCCCGGCGCATGGCGGGGACCTTGTTGGCGATCAGCGAAGGGACGTCGAAAAAAGGCAACCGCTACGCGTTTTTGAAGTTCATGGACCTGTCCGGGAACTTCGAGGCCGTCGCCTTTTCCGAGACCCTTGCCGCCCACCGGGCCAACCTGGTGCTCGGCAAGTCCTTCTTCATCCGGGCCCAGTTCGACGGCGACAACGGGCGCTTCCAGATTCGGGAACTGGAACCACTGGAGAACGCCGCCAGGGCCGCCGCCGGGTTGGCGATTGTCGTCGATTCCAAAGCTCCCCTGGCCGCCTTGCGCGAGGTCTTGGCCACCGGTCGTCGGGGGCAGGGGCAGGTCAGGCTTATCACACGGCTGGAAGACGGCGGCGAAGTGGAAGTGGAGCTTCGGGAAGGGTACACCGTGTCGCCCCAATTCCTGGATTCCGTGCGCGCCGTTCCCGGCATCGTCGAGGCGCGGGAACTCTAAAGGCGCCGGGGCCGGCCAATAGATTTGCGCTTGCATTCACCGGCCCTAAAAGCTATGAATTCCGCCGATTTCACACGCGGACGTACGGTGGTTGACGCCAATTCGTCAACTCGCCGTTCCGGTGTCCGGCCTAGTGGCAGGACCAAGTCCGCGGAGGTAGAACCGGAGAAGGATAAAGACCATGGCGCTTCCCGTCTTTACCATGCGCCAGCTCCTGGAAGCTGGCGTTCATTTCGGACATAACACGCGGCGCTGGAACCCGAAGATGGCGCCGTATCTTTTCGGGGTCCGGAACAAAATTCATATCATCGACCTGGAGAAGACGGTGCCGCTATTGCATCAGGCGATGGTCGCCGTCCGGGACGTCGCCGCCGCCGGTGGGCGGGTGCTGTTCGTCGGCACCAAACGCCAGGCCATGCACAAAGTCTCGGAAGCCGCCAAACGGTGCGGCCAGTATTACGTCAATCACCGTTGGCTCGGCGGCATGATGACCAACTGGCGAACGATTTCAAATTCCATCAAGCGCTTGCGGGACCTCGACGAACAGTTGGCGGGGGAAACCGTTGGCCTGACCAAAAAAGAGCTTCTTGGCCTTACCCGGGAGAGGGCCAAGCTCGAACGGGCGCTCGGCGGCATCAAGGAAATGGGTGCCTTGCCTGATATCCTGATGGTTATCGACACCAATAAGGAGGCCATTGCCGTCGCCGAGGCCAATAAGTTGAACATTCCGGTTGTCGGAATCATCGATTCCAACAGCAAATCCGAAGGAATCGACTTTCCGGTGCCGGGCAACGACGACGCCATCCGCGCCATCGACCTTTATTGCGAACTGATGGTCGGCGCCGTACTGGACGGCATCCAGCAGGAAGTGACCAGCGCCGGCAAGGATTTGGGCGAATCGCCCGAAGGCCCGGTGGAGAAACTGCCCAACGAGGTCAAACAGCCGGTAAAGCCAGAGGCCAAGGCCAAGAAACCTGAAGAGACGACGCAGGAGAAGGCGCAAGAGAAGGGAGAACAAAAGGCCGAAGAGAAATCTCAAACAAAAGCCAAAAAGCCGGCGGCGACAAAGGACAAGCCGGCAACCAGGAAAGAACCCGTCCCGGCGAAGAAAAAAGAACCGGCAAAAACGAAAAAATCTGAACCCGAAAAAACGGCGAAAAAAGATCCCCCGGCGGCCAAGGAGGATGATGACGAAGGCGGAAAAAAGCATGACGTCGACAAGGGAAAAGAAAAGGACAAGAAATAATCCCGGACCCAGGACCAGGGTTTCTGGTTGATTATTTATAAAGTAATTTAGAAGCCTTACAGGCGATTATTAACTAAGAGGGTTAAGATGACGGAAATCACCGCCGCCCTGGTCAAAAAGCTGCGCGAGGAGACTGCCGCCGGGATGATGGATTGCAAGAAGGCGCTCGTCGAAACCGACGGCGACCATGAGGCGGCGATTGACTGGCTTCGCAACAAGGGCCTGTCGGCGGCGGCCAAGAAGGCCGGCCGGATAGCTTCGGAAGGCCTGGTCGGGGTTTCCATCGACGGCGCCACCGGCGCTTTGGTCGAAGTCAACGCCGAAACCGATTTCGTTGCCCGCAACGATGAATTCCAGGAATTCGTCAAAACGACGGCCGGCCTGGCCCTCGAATCGGGCGGCGATCTGGACGCCCTGAAGGCCGCCGCCTACCCCGGAACCGAACGCACGGTCGAAGAACAATTGACCCATCTGATCGCCACTATCGGCGAGAACATGTCGTTGCGCCGGGTCCAGGTTATCGAGGTCAGCCAAGGGATTATCGCGTCCTATGTACACAATTCCCTATCCCCCAGGCTGGGCAGGATCGCGGTGTTGACGGCGCTGGAATCGGAAGCCGATGCGACAACGCTAGACGCCCTCGGCAAGCAGATTTCCATGCATGTGGCGGCGGTCAAGCCCTTGGCCGTTTCCCGCGACGGCTTGGACCCGGCGGCGGTCGAGCGTGAACGCGAATTCCTTGCCAAACAGGCACGTGAAACCGGAAAACCCGAAGAGATCATCGAAAAGATGCTCGAGGGCCGAATGCGCAAGTATTTTGAAGAAGTCTGCCTGCTTGATCAGACCTTCGTCATCGACGGCGAAACCAAGGTCGAAAATGTCCTGCAACAGGCTTCCAAGGAATCAGGGTCGGCAATTTCCGTATCGGCGTTCGGTTTGTTCGTCCTGGGCGAGGGCATTGAAAAGAAGAAAGAAAATTTCGCCGCCGAAGTCGCCACCGCCATCGGCAAATGAAAAGGGCGGCTGGAATTGTATCCGGACCCCGCCGATGGTGGTCAATGGCGACCTAACTGACGGCCCCGTTGCACCCTTTAAGCCATTGGTATGCAACGTTTAAATAGAACGGAACACGATCATGCCATCGACGCCAAAATACCGGCGCATCCTCTTGAAGCTCTCCGGAGAGGGCCTGATGGGGGACCGTCAATACGGCATCGACCCGGACACCATCGAACGGATATGCGATGAGGTCAAAGGCGTCCATGACCAAGGCGTGCAAATCTGCTTGGTCATCGGCGCCGGCAACATCTTTCGCGGCGTATCGTCGACGGCCAAGGGGGTTGAACGCACCAGCGCCGATTACATGGGCATGCTGGCGACCGTGATCAACGCCTTGGCGGTGCAAAGTACCCTTGAAAACTTAGGAGTGCCAACACGGGTGCAATCGGCCATCCCCATGGCCACCGTCTGTGAGCCCTATATCCGTCGCCGCGCCGTCCGCCACATGGAAAAGGGACGAATAGTGATCTTCGCGGCGGGGACCGGCAACCCGTTCTTCACCACCGACACGGCGGCGGCGTTGCGGGCCGTGGAAATGAATTGCGATGCCCTGTTCAAGGGAACGCAAGTTGACGGGGTCTATGATTCGGATCCAAAAGAGAACAAAAAAGCCAAGCGTTTCGACAAACTGACCTATCAAGAGGTCCTGTCCCAGGATTTAAGGGTCATGGACGCCTCGGCCATCGCCCTGGCGCGTGAGAACGAAGTTCCAATCCTGGTGTTTTCCATTCACAATCCGGGAGGTTTCGCCGAGGTGGTATTCGGCGAGGGCACCTATACGATTATTAACTGACGGATATTAACTGGCGGATTACGTATCCAGGGGATTGGGTCGTGAGTACGGACATTGAGGCCATTAAAAAGGACGTTACCCGGCGGATGGAGGGCGCGGTGGATGTGCTGATCAAGGAGTTCGGAGGTCTGCGCACCGGGCGCGCCAATATTAGCCTGTTGGAACCTTTAATGGTCGAGGCTTACGGCTCGGAAATGCCAATGAATCAAGTCGGTACCATCAGCGTGCCGGAACCGAGGATGTTGACCGTCCAGGTCTGGGACAAGGGCCTTGTGCAGGCGGTTGAAAAAGCCATTATGGATTCCGCGCTCGGCTTGAACCCATCCTCGGACGGGCAATTGGTCAGGGTTCCCATTCCAACATTGACCGAGGAACGCCGCGTTGAACTGGCCAAAGTCGCCGCCAAATACGCCGAAGATGCCCGTGTCGCGGTTCGAAACGTCCGCCGCCATACCATGGGCGACCTGAAAAATTCCGAAAAAGACGGCGACCTTTCCAAGGATGAACACCACGATTACGCCAACGAAATTCAGGAAGTGACTGATCGATACGTCGGCAAGATCGATGAAGCGTTGGCCAACAAGGAACAGGAAATAACACAGGTTTAGTGGCATGAAAGCCGCCCCACTGCAAAAAGATACAGCGCCACCGCCTCCGGTCCATGTCGCCATCATCATGGACGGCAACGGACGTTGGGCGGAAGCCCAGGGCCTGCCCCGCACCGTCGGCCATCAACGAGGGGCCGTGGCGGTCAAGAACACCGTCAAGGCAGCGACGGCCATGGGGGTGTCCTATCTGACTCTGTTCGGGTTTTCTTCCGAAAACTGGAAACGTCCGGCGAGCGAAATCAAGGACCTCATGGGGCTGTTGAGGTTTTATCTCAAGAAGGAAATCCAGGAACTCAATGAAGAGGGCATTCGATTCAGGATGATCGGAGAGCGCGAACGTCTGGATCCGGACATCCAGTCGTTGATCGGAAACGCCGAAAAGCTGACCGGGGGTAATTCGCGCCTCACGTTGACTATTGCGCTGAGCTACGGCGGACGGGCCGAGATCACCCAAGCCGCACGCCGGGTCGCCGAAGATGTTGCGGCGGGACGCCTGAACATCAATGACATCGACGAAACCGAATTTGCCGAACGTTTGTTTACCGCCGATATGCCTGATCCGGACCTTCTCATTCGGACAAGCGGCGAAGAAAGGATCAGTAATTTCCTTCTTTGGCAACTGGCTTATGCCGAATTGATTTTTATCGACACCCTGTGGCCCGAATTTTCCGGTCAAGACTTCGAAAACGCCCTGAAGGAATATCGCAACCGTGAACGCCGATATGGCGCTACAGGCGGGTGACCCCACCCATTCGGGCTTGGCGGCGCGCACCGTCTCGGCCGTGGTTCTGGCGCCGGGGGTTCTTGCGGCGGTTTATTTTGGAACCCCATTTTATGAATTCGTCGTCGGCTTGATGGCGCTTATCCTGGCCTGGGAATGGAACCGTCTTTGCGCCGGTCGGGTATTGTGGCTTTTGGGCGGGCTTTTTTACATTATCGTGCCTTGCGGCGCCCTTATACACCTGCGATCAGACCCCGCGGCCGGCATGGAAACCCTATTATGGTTGTTGGCGGTGGTTTGGGCGACCGATACGGCGAGCTATGGTGCCGGCCGGCTGATCGGCGGGGCAAAATTGTCTCCCGTCATCAGCCCCAACAAAACCTGGTCGGGCCTGCTCGGCGGATTGGGGTCGGCCGGCATCGTCGGTGCACTGACGGCAGTGATCTTGGAAAAGGATGGTGTTATGGTCTTGGCCATGTTGAGCGCCGCCATAGGCTTGATATCGCAGGCCGGTGACTTAGTTGAATCTTGGATCAAAAGACATTTTAGGGTAAAGGATACCAGCGCCATCATTCCCGGGCATGGCGGTTTGTTCGACCGCGTTGATGGCCTGTTGGCCGCGGCGGTTGCTGTCGCGGTGATTGGCGGGTTGGGTAAAGGCGGCATTTTGACATAGATTGGGTAAAGGCGGTATTTTGACATAGATATGATCCCTTCGAAAACGGCACCTGAAGCGGATAACAGCCCCCGAAGCGTGACCATACTTGGGTCCACGGGTTCGGTCGGCTCAAACACGCTCGAACTCATTGAAAATAACCCCGACGCTTTTGTCGTCGAGGCGCTGACGGCGAACCGCAATGTCAAGCTTTTGGCCGAACAGGCCCTGCGACTAAAGCCACAAACGGCGGTTCTTGCCGATCCGGAGGGCTATGGCGAGCTGAAGGATGCCTTGGCCGGAAGCGACGTCACCGTTGCCGCCGGCCCGGAAGCGGTCATCGAAGCCGCCGCCCGCCCGGCCAGTTGGGTTATGGCCTCGATCGTCGGCGCGGCGGGCTTGAAACCGACGCTGACTGCCGTCCGCCGGGGCGCCACGGTCGGACTGGCCAACAAGGAATGCCTGGTATCCGCCGGCGACGTGTTCGTCAGAGAGGTCAATTCCAACGGCGCCACCCTGTTGCCGGTGGATTCAGAACACAGCGCCATTTTTCAGGTTTTTGATTTCGACAATGCCGATAGGGTGCAGCGGATTATCTTGACCGCGTCGGGAGGACCGTTCCGGGAATTTTCATTGAAGGAAATGGCCGACGTCACCCCGGAACAGGCCGTGGACCATCCAAATTGGGACATGGGGGCCAAGATTTCTGTTGATTCCGCGACCATGATGAACAAGGGCCTGGAGCTAATCGAGGCCTTTCATTTTTTCCCCGTTCCCGAGGACCGGATCGAGATTCTGGTGCATCCGCAATCGGTCATTCACTCCATGGTCGATTATGTCGACGGATCGGTTCTGGCGCAGCTCGGCACTCCCGACATGCGCACGCCCATCGCCTATGCCTTGGCCTGGCCTAAGAGGATGGCGGCGCCTTCTCCCAGGCTGAATCTTGAGGAAATTGCCACCCTGACCTTCGAGGCGCCCGATACCGAACGGTTTCCCGCCCTTCGCCTGGCCCGCCAAGCCCTTAAGGCGGGGGGGTCTACGCCAACGGTATTGAACGCAGCCAACGAAGTGGCGGTGCATCATTTTCTTGAACGCAGGATCGGTTTTCTTGACATTTCGCGGGTTGTGGAAGAAACCCTGGGCACGGTTCCCGGCGGTAAACTTAGCAACCTGGATGACGTCGCCAACGCCGACACGGAGGGACGTCGCGTCGCTGAAGAAATTGTTGCCAGGATTTGCGGCTAAAAAAAAGCCACAAACCACCGGGAAAATGAAAAATTAATCACGGTCTAGTAGATAGAATCTCATGAACATCATTGATATGGCCTTGAATTGGGGCCTTCCCTTCCTTGTCGCGCTTACGATTTTGGTTTTCTTCCATGAGCTTGGGCATTTCTGGGTCGCCCGGCTGGCCAAGGTGCGGGTTGAAGTTTTTTCCGTCGGTTTCGGGGCCGAATTGTTCGGATGGAACGATAAAGCGGGCACCCGCTGGAAAATCGGCGTTATCCCCCTTGGCGGCTACGTCAAGATGTTCGGACAATCGGACCTTCCCGGTGACGAAGATGAGGATCGGCCGCCCCTGACGGATAAGGAAAAAGCGGTATCCTTTCAACACAAAACCCTGGCCCAGCGAACGGCGATCGTTGCCGCGGGCCCGATCGCCAATTTTCTTTTGTCGGTGGTACTTATAGCCTGCCTGATGGCGACGTTCGGCGCGGCGCGGCCCTATGCGGGGGTGGGGGAAATTATGCCCGGATCAGCCGCCGCCGAGGCCGGGTTCGAAGCCGGCGACCGCATCGTCAGCATCGACGGCGAGGCGGTGGAATGGTTTTCCGATCTTGTCCGGATTGTCAGCGTCCAGCCTGAAATGCTGTTGAAAATCAAGGTCCGACGCGGCGATGATGAATTTGTTTTGACGGCAACCCCCAAAAGGCACCAACAGCTTGGCGCTGAAGGAAAGACCGTTGAAATCGGCCTTCTTGGCGTTCGCTACGACCCCCAACAGATGCATTACGAGCGCCAAAACCCTCTGATGGCGGTTTGGTTGGGCATCCAACAGACCGCTTCCCTGACTGAAAAAACCCTTTCTTTTTTGGGCCAGGTGATTTCCGGACGCCAAGGTACCGAAGGCATCGGAGGCCCCCTCAGAATTGTCCAATATGCAGGGATTACATTTCAAAGCGGAATTGAAAACTTCATTCTTTTTCTGGCCGTTTTGTCGATCAATCTGGGTCTTATCAACCTATTTCCCATACCCATCTTGGACGGCGGGCACCTGCTTTTCTTTGCCGTCGAAGCCATCCGGGGGCGACCCCTGGGACCGCAGGCCCAAGAATACGGTTTCCGTTTTGGGCTGATTCTGGTATTGATTCTAATGGTTTTTGTTACCTGGAACGATTTGGTTCAATTAAGGGTCTTCGAGTTTATTAAAGAACTCGTCACATAATTTTGAAAAACCCGGGGAATTACTTGAGGCGCTTGCACCGCTTCATAGCTGTTGTTTTCCTTATCGTGGCTTATGGACTTTTGCCTTTATCGGCAATGGCCGGGCC
>PTLK01000070.1 GCA_002938075.1 Alphaproteobacteria bacterium MarineAlpha3_Bin3 | reverse complement strand
CCGATGAAAGATTTCACCGCCACCGACCCGGATTTCGCCGAACGGGTGCGAAAGAGTTTCGACGCCCAGGGGATCATGGACCACATCGGCGCCACGCTGACGCTGATCGAGCCGGGCGTGTGCGAGATCGAGCTTCCCTATTCGGACGCGGTGTCGCAACAGCACGGCTTTTTCCACGGCGGCGTCATCGGCACCATCGCCGATTCCGCCGGCGGTTACGCCGCCTTCGGCCTGATGGACGCCGAGGACGGCATCCTGACGGTCGAATACAAGCTCAACCTGATGGCGCCGGCGGACGGCGACCTATTGGTCGCCCGCGGCCAGGTGGTGCGGGCGGGCCGCACCCTGACGGTCGCCCGGGCCGAGGTCGGGGTCGTCAAGAACGGCGTAGAGGTCGCCTGCGCCGCCATGCAACAGACCCTTATGAGGATCGTCGGCCGCGCCGAGGTCGGCGGATGACAATTACGGATTTCATGCCCAATGGACTCGAATTCGTTCACTCGCTGCTGGTGTTGGCCGGCTCGCTGCTGGCCGCCTCGGGCGTCGCCCTGTGGATGGGCGAAACCGGGCCCGGCGAGGGCCTCGGGGCGACGCGGCGACGGTGGGGCGAAGGCTTGCGGAATTTGGCCGGCGCATCCTGGTTGCGTATCCCGGGCTGCCTGACCGGCTGGCTGGCTTCGAGGCTGTACGCCCTGATCCGCGCCGGGTTAGTCGAAGCCGACATGCGGGTCTCCTTCGGCGGCATCATCTTCAGCCTTTTGTTCGTATTCCTGCCCCTGGCCGCGGCCGTGAACGCGTTGATCGGCGGCAAGCCGTTCCTGTTCTGGTATTACCTGTCGTTGTTGGCGGCATTGGCGTACCTGAACTTTGCCGGCGAAACGGGGCGGTTGCGCGCCCTCAACGGCGTCGCGGCGGCGTATCTGGGGATTTCGCTGATCGTCGTCATTCCGATCTACGTGCTGCGGTCGTTCACCGACGCAACCCTCTACGACGTCTTTGCCCATGGCGTATTGAAGAGCTTCCTGGTGGTGGTTTTCTGGTACGTAGCGGCCTATGGCGTGGGGCTGATATTCGATGCCGTGTACCGGTATTTTAGCTGGGACTCCAAGGGTTCGGTTTCGGCCAAGTTGGTGTACGGGTTCCTCGCCGCCCTGCCGGTGGCTTACGTGTTGGTCTTTTTGGCCCTGCTGGCCGGGCATTTGGCGGTGTTCGAGCAAAGCCCCCAACGGAGTTGGCCGCTGGTGCTTTTCGGTACCGGCATCACCGCGCTCAGCCTTTCCCTGACCCTTCGATTGATGGCCTGGGCCGCGGCCAAGGGGGAAAAGGGCGGCGGCCTGGCCCTGGCGATCGCCTATGGCGGCGGATTGATCCTTGCCGCCGGGTTGTCCCTGGTCTTGGGCGTCGGGGCGCATTTGGGCGAGGGTCAGGCCGTGTCGTGGTCCGAGGCGTGGAACACGCTGTTCGGCCTTTCCAGTGACGGCCGGCGGGTGTTTCTGAGTCCCGATTTTTGGCTCATGCATTTAGCGTTCCTGCCCTGGTTGGCTTTCGTTGGCGCCGTCTTTTGCGGGTTTGTCGTCAAAAGCGTCCTTAATGGCGTTCAATTCCTGACCGGCCCCGATGCCGCCAAACAGCCTTTCCTGGTTTCGGCGGTTTCCTGCGCCGCCGGGGCCGTTCTTTTTTGGTCCACGGCGGTTTTCGTATGAGGGGTGCGCGGCCTTTCTTCTAAAATTGACGTTTACGTAAACGTAAAGTAAGATAGCGGCCTTCCCCGAAGCCCCAAAGAGTTCGGAAAGACCATGCTTGCCAACGATTTCCCGGCCCTTGACTTCGATCTCGGCGAGACCGCCGACATGCTGCGGGATTCGGTGCGTAGTTTTGCCGCCGATGAAATCGCCCCGCGCGCGGAGGAAATCGACGAAAGCAACGAATTCCCGGCCGATCTTTGGAAGAAGATGGGGGACCTGGGGGTGCTCGGGATCACCGCTGATGAAGCCTATGGCGGCGCCGGCATGGGCTACGTCGAGCACGTGGTGGCGATGGAGGAGATCAGCCGCGCCTCGGCGTCGGTGGGGCTGAGCTACGGGGCGCATTCACAACTGGCGGTCAACCAGATCCAGCTCAACGGCACCGGCGATCAAAAACGCCGCTACCTGCCGAAACTTATTTCCGGCGACAACGTCGGGGCCCTGGCGATGAGCGAGCCAGGCGCCGGATCGGACGTCCTCGGCATGAAGCTCCGCGCCGACAGGAAAGGGGACAGGTACATCCTCAACGGCACCAAGATGTGGATCACCAACGGCCCCGACGCCGATACCCTGATCGTCTATGCCAAGACCGACGGGCAAGCCGGGGCCGAGGGGATCATCGCGTTCATCGTCGAAAAGGGGTTCAAGGGGTTTTCCACGGCCCAGAAGCTGGACAAGCTCGGCATGCGGGGCTCCAACACCTGCGAGCTGGCGTTCCAGGACTGCGAGGTGCCGGCGGAAAACGTCCTCGGCGGGGAAGGCCGTGGCGTCAAGGTGCTGATGAGCGGCCTCGATTACGAACGCGCCGTGCTCGCCGCCGGTCCGCTCGGCATCATGCAGTCGTGCATGGACGTGGTGCTGCCTTACGTGCACGAACGCCAGCAGTTCGACCAGGCGATCGGGACGTTCCAGCTCATGCAGGGCAAGCTCGCCGATATGTACACGACCATGAACGCCGCCAAGACCTATGTCTATGCGGTGGCCGCCGCCCTCGACAAAAGCCGGGTCAAGGACGGAAGCGCCCGGGTGCGCAAGGATGCCGCAGGGGCGATCCTGTTCGCCGCCGAGAAAGCCACTTGGATGGCGTCGGAGGCCATTCAATGCCTGGGCGGCATGGGCTATATGAATGAATCTCCGACCGGGCGGCTGTTACGCGACGCCAAGCTGTACGAGATCGGCGCCGGGACGTCGGAAATCCGCCGGTGGCTGATCGGCCGCGAACTGTTCGAGGAGACGGGGTAGGGAAACATCCATGACCGAAAAACAATCTGTAACCGCGCCCGCCCTCGATCCCGCAACCGTGGAAGCGCGCATGGGTACCAACTATCCGGAGCCTTTTACGGAAAACGTCAAGGAAAGGGAAAAGCGTATGGTCGGTGATGTTCTGGGGCTGACGCAATTCGGCGTCAACATCGTGCGCCTGGCCCCCGGCGTCATGTCGTCGCAGCGCCACTGGCACAGCCACGAAGATGAATTCGTGTTGGTGTTGGAAGGCAAACTGGCGCTGGTCACCGACTCCGGCGAGCAGATTCTCGGCCCCGGCATGGTGGCCGGTTTCCCCGCAGGTTCCGGCGACGGCCACCACCTGATCAATCGCTCAGGCCAGGATGCGGTTTACCTGGAAGTCGGCTCCCGCGAAGAGGCCAACGACGACGTCGATTATTCTGATATCGATCTGATCCGCCGCAAGAAGGACGGTAAGCGGGTTTTCTTCCACAAGGACGGCACGGCTTATTGAGGGCAGCAGCCATGAGCGAACAAAAAGACCCCATCGTCATCGTCGGCGCCGCCCGCACCCCCATGGGCGGGTTCCAGGGCGATCTCAAGGATACCAAGGCGCCCCAATTAGGTGCAGTTGCAATCAAATCGGCGCTGCAAAGGGCCGGACTCAAGCCCGGGGATGCCGACGAGGTGATCATGGGCGTGGTGCTGCCCGCCGGCCAGGGGCAGGCCCCGGCCAGGCAGTCGTCCCGGGGCGCCGGCATCCCCGACGACGTCGGCTGCACGACGGTCAACAAGATGTGTGGCTCGGGCATGAAGGCGGCGATGCTGGCCCATGACGGAATCCTGGCCGGGTCGGCCTCCATCGCCGTCGCCGGCGGCATGGAAAGCATGTCGAACGCGCCTTATCTGTTGTCCAGGGCCAGGCAGGGCTACCGCATGGGCCATGGCGAGGTCTTCGACCACATGTTCCTGGACGGGCTGGAAGACGCCTATGACAAAGGGAAACTGATGGGTTGTTACGCCGAGGACACGGCGACGGCGTACCAGTTCACCCGCGACGCCCAGGACGATTTCGCCATCGAATCCCTCAACCGGGCCAGGAAGGCCATCGAAGACGGCACCTTCGACGCCGAAGTCGCGCCGGTCACCGTCAACACCCGAAAGGGCAAAACCACCGTGGAGCGCGATGAACAACCGCTGAAGGCGGATATTGAAAAGATCCGCAAGCTGAAACCCGCCTTCGCCGCCGACGGCACGGTGACGGCGGCCAATTCCAGCTCTATCTCCGACGGCGGCGCGGCGTTGGTGCTGATGCGCCGGTCGGAAGCCGATAAACGTGCATTAACACCATTAGCGGCAATCCGGGGGCATGCCACCCATGCGCAAGCCCCGGCCTGGTTCACCACCGCGCCGATCGGCGCCGTCGAAAAGTTGCTCGACAAGACGGGTTGGTCAAAAGACGAGGTGGATTTGTTCGAAATCAACGAGGCCTTCGCCGTCGTCACCATGGCGGCGATGCGCGATTTGGATGTTTCGCACGACAAGGTCAACGTCCACGGCGGCGCCTGCGCGTTGGGCCATCCCATCGGCGCGTCGGGGGCGCGCATCATCGTCACGCTGCTGGCGGCGCTGGAGAAATACGGGCGGACAAAGGGCGTCGCCGCGCTTTGCATCGGTGGCGGCGAGGCCACCGCCATAGCCATCGAGCGGTTGGGCTAGGGGATAGCCATGCCGAGCGTATTAATCACGGGCGCGAACCGGGGATTGGGGTTGGAATTTACCCGCCAGTACGCCGCCGACGGCTGGCGGGTGTTCGCCGCCTGCCGCGACCCGGCCGGAGCCAGGGACCTTGCCGCCGTCGAAGGCGACGTTTCCGCCGAAACCCTGGACGTCGACGATGGACCCCAAGTGGCGGCGCTGGCGAACAAACTTTCCGGCCAGCCCATCGACGTGCTGATCAACAACGCCGGCATCTACGGGCCCAAGGACGTGACCCGGGACACCGTCGTTTACGACGCCTGGGGGCAGGTCTTTCGCACCAACGCCATGTCGCCCCTGGCCGTGTCGGCGGCCTTTGCCGCCAACGTCGCTCAAGGCGGGCAGAAGAAGATCATCACCCTGTCGTCGATCATGGGCTCCATCGCCGAAAACGACTCCAGCGGCGATTTCATCTACCGCTCGTCCAAGGCGGCGGTGAACGCGGTGATGAAAAGCCTGGCCGGGGACCTGAAATCCGAAGGGATCACGGTGGCGGTGTTGCACCCGGGGTGGGTCAGGACCGACATGGGCGGCCCCGACGCCGCCATCGAGGCGCCCGAAAGCGTCACCGGCATGCGCGCCGTCATCGCCGGGCTGAAGGAAAGCGACAGCGGGCGTTTCCTTAACTACGACGGGACGGAAATTCCCTGGTAGGGAATCGGGAAAAGGGAGATTCCAGGGGAAATACCATGAGCAATCCGGTACTTTTCTATTTCGATTTTTCGTCGCCCTACGGCTATTTCGCGGCCCAGAAGATCGACGAAACGGTGGCCGATTTCGGGCGCCGGGTGACGTGGAAGCCGATTATGCTCGGCGCCGCGATGAAGGAAACCGGCAACGTCCTGCTCGTCGATCAGCCGATCAAGGGCGATTACTGCCGCCGCGACTGGAACCGCCTGGCGCGCTACATGGAGGTCCCGTGGACGATGCCGGATAAGTTTCCCATCGCCACCCTGGCCGCCGCCCGGGCCTTTTACTGGCTCGATGACGGCGACCCGGCGCTGGCCAGGAAATTCGCCGACGCCGCCTTCCACGCTTATTTCGGCGAGGGCACGGACATCACCGAGGCCGAGACCGTCGCCGATATCGCCGAGCCCCTAGGCGTTGACCGCGACGCGCTACTTACCGCCGTCCAGGACCCGGCGATCAAGGAGCGGCTCAAGATTGAGACGACCCAGGCCCTGGAAGCCGGTGTCTTCGGCTCGCCTTTCGTGATCATCGACGGCGAGCCCTTCTGGGGTTCAGATCGCCTCTGGATGATCCGCCGGTGGTTGAAATCAGGAGGGTGGTGATGAAAAAAACGGTCAAGGACATGGTCGACGAGGCGATGGCGGAAGTCGAAACCATATCCGTCGCCGAGGCGATGAAACGCCAGGATGACGATGCTTTTGTAATCGTCGACATCCGCGACGTCCGCGAGCTCGACCGCGAAGGCATGATCCCCGGCGCCTTCCATGCGCCCAGGGGAATGCTCGAATTCTGGGTCGATCCGGAAAGCCCGTATCACAAGGACATCTTCGCGTCGGGCAAGACCTTCGTCTTCTATTGCCGGTCCGGTCAGCGCTCGGCGCTGGCGACCAAGACGGTGCGGGACATGGGGCTTGAGGCGGTCTGCCATATCGAAGGCGGCTTCACCGCGTGGACCGAAGCCGGCGCCCCGGTCGCTGAACGGACCCGGAAAAGCAATAAGAAGAAAGAGAAAAAAGAAAGTTAAAACCGGAAAAATACGATGAGCGCGCTGAAAACTAACCTCGATCCGAAATCTAACTCTTTCGCCGCCAACCGCGAGGCGATGATGACACTGGTCGAGGATTTGCGCGCCCAACTGGCCAAGGTCGAGGAAGGCGGCGGCGGGGCGGCGCGGGAAAAACATACCGGGCGCGGCAAGCTGTTGCCCCGGGACCGCATCAAGCGTTTGTTGGACGACGATGCGCCGTTTCTGGAATTTTCGGCCCTGGCCGGACATGGACTCTACGAAGACGACGTGCCGGCGGGCGGCATCATCACCGGCCTCGGGCGCATCGGCGGCATCGAAGTGGTGGTGCTGGCCAACGACGCCACGGTGAAGGGCGGGACGTATTACCCGATCACCGTCAAGAAACACCTGCGGGCCCAGGAAATCGCCCAGGAAAACAATCTGCCGTGCGTGTATCTGGTCGATTCCGGCGGCGCCTATCTGCCGGCCCAGGACGAGGTCTTTCCCGACCGCGACCATTTCGGCCGCATCTTCTACAACCAGGCGCGGTTGTCTTCGGCCGGCATTCCGCAGGTCGCCGTGGTCATGGGCTCGTGCACGGCCGGCGGGGCATACGTGCCGGCGATGTCGGACGAAAGCATCATCGTCAAGGGCCAGGGCACGATCTTTCTGGGCGGCCCGCCGCTGGTCAAGGCGGCGACCGGCGAAGAGGTAACGGCCGAGGAACTCGGTGGCGCCGACGTGCATTCGAGGATATCCGGCGTCACCGATCACGTCGCCGACGACGATGCCGACGCGCTCAAGCTGGCCCGGCGCGTCGTCGGGCACCTGAACCGGGTCAAGGAAGTGAGGCTGGATGTCCGCGAAACGGTGGATCCCCTTTACGACGCCGAGGACCTCTACGGTCTTATCCCGGCCGACCGGCGCATGCCCTTTGACGTGCGCGAGGTCATCACCCGCATCGCCGACGGTTCCGAATTCAACGAGTTCAAGCGCCGGTACGGTGAAACCATCGTTTGCGGCTTCGCCCGCCTGTTCGGCAACCCGGTCGGCATCATCGCCAACAACGGCATCTTGTTTTCGGAATCAGCCCTGAAGGCGACTCATTTCATCGAACTGTGCGCGCAACGGGGGATTCCGCTGGTGTTCCTGCAGAACATCTCCGGTTTCATGGTCGGCAAGCAGGCCGAGGCCGGCGGCATCGCCAAGGACGGCGCCAAGATGGTCAGCGCCGTCGCCTGCGCCCGGGTGCCGAAATTCACCGTCGTCATCGGCGGCAGTTTCGGCGCCGGCAATTATTCCATGTGCGGGCGGGCCTATGGCCCCCGGTTCCTGTGGATGTGGCCCAACGCCCGGATATCGGTGATGGGCGGCGCCCAGGCGGCCGGCGTGCTGGCGACCATCAAGCGCGACGGCATCGAGGCCAAGGGTGGAACCTGGACGGCGGAAGAAGAACAAGCCTTCAAGCAGCCGATCCTCGATCAGTACGAGACCCAGAGCCATCCCTATTACGCCAGCGCCCGGCTTTGGGACGACGGCGTCATCGACCCCAAGGACACGCGCCGGGTGCTGGGCCTGGGACTTGAGGCGGCGCTCAACGCGCCGATCGAAAAGACCACCTTCGGCGTCTTCAGGATGTGAGGGGGAGGGGATAAGGACCGATGACGGAAAACCCGTTGATCGTTGACGTCGCCGCCGAAGGCCGGGCCACCGTGACCCTGAACCGGCCGGACGTGCATAACGCCTTCGATGACAAACTGATTGCCCTTTTGACCAGGGAATTGGACGCTCTCGACCGCAACCCCACCGTCGGCGTCGTCGTCCTGGCGGCGGCGGGCAAGAGTTTCTGCGCCGGCGCCGACCTTAAATGGATGCGGCGGATGGCCGAATACTCCGAGGCCGAAAACCAGGCCGACGCCGAGGCCCTGGCGGCGCTGATGAAGACCCTGAACCGCCTGTCCAAGCCCACGGTGGCCGAGGTCCAAGGCGCGGCCTACGGCGGCGGGGTCGGGCTGATCTGCTGCTGCGATATCGCCATCGCCTCGGAAGCGGCCCAATTTTCCATCTCCGAAGTCAAGCTGGGGCTGATCCCGTCGGTGATATCGCCCTATGTGGTTGCCGTCATCGGCGAACGCCAGGCCCGCCGGTATGCGCTCGGCGCCGAGACCTTCGACGCCATCGAGGCCAAACGCATCGGCCTGGTGCACGAAGTGACCGCGGCGGAGGATTTACAGGCGGCGGTCGACGCCATGGTCGAGGCCCTGCTGGCCAACGGCCCGGCCGCCATGACCGAAACCAAGGACCAGATCGCCGGGGTTGCCAACCATCCCGTCGATGCCCGCCTGATCGCCGCCACCGCGGCCCGGATCGCGCGCATCCGGGTGTCCGACGAAGGCCGTGAAGGCGTGGCGGCGTTCCTGGAAAAGCGCAAGCCCGGC
>PTLK01000007.1 GCA_002938075.1 Alphaproteobacteria bacterium MarineAlpha3_Bin3 | reverse complement strand
CCCTGTGGCTGCCGACCTTGCTTTTCAGGAACTGACGGGATCCACGGGAAGCCTGCCGGCGATATCCAAAATCCCCTCCAACGCCGCCGCGGCACGGAAAAGGTCCGCTTCGGCCAACGGCGGGGCGATGATCTGAACGCCCACCGGCAGGCCATTCTCGGTGAACCCCATCGGCAGCGACATCGCCGGGCATGACGTCAGCGATATGGCGTAGGTGATGGCGCACCAATCGAAATACGTTTCCAGCTTTTGCCCGTCGACCTCTTCCGGATAGCGCAAGTCCCTGTCAAACGGCGAAACGACAGTAGCCGGGGTGAGCAGAAGGTCGAAGTTATCAAAAAAGTCCATGATTTCCCGGTACGCCCGGCCCCGTTCGACGTCGGCGCGGCCGATGTCGTCGGCGGAAAGCTCCATGCCTTTGCGAATGTTCCAGACCAGCTCGGGCTTCAGTTTTTTTTCGTTGGCTTCCAGTAATTCGGCCATGTCGGCGGCCAGCCACGCGGCGCGCAGCGTCTGAAAGGCGCCGGGGGCGTTCTTGAGGTCCGGATGGGCTTCTTCGACCTCGGCGGCAATGTCGCCGAGCCGCCCGACAAGAGCCGAGAATACCTTATCGATGGCCGGGTCGACGGGGGTTATGCCGAGATCGCGTGAAAAGGCGATCCTCAGGCCCGACGGCGGGTCTTTCATCGCGGCTTCCAGGAAGCTCTCCGCCGGCCTTGGCCGGGAAAGCGGATCGCGGCCGTCGCGGCCCGACATGGCATCCAGCAAAAGCGCGCAGTCGGCAACGTCGCGGGCGATCGGGCCATCCACCCAAAGGGGCGAGAACGGTTGCGAGGCCGGCCCCCGGGGCACCACGCCCGGAGTCGGCCTGAAGCCGACGATGGAGCAAAAACTGGCCGGGATTCTCAGGCTGCCGCCAAAATCGGAGCCCTGGGCGCCCCAGACCTGGCCACTGGCCACGGCGGCGGCCGACCCGCCTGACGATCCGCCGGGGTTCTTCGACGTGTTCCAAGGGTTGCCTGTGGTGCCGAAAACGTCGTTGAATGTGGCGCCGCCGGCCCCGAATTCCGGCGTATTCGACTTGGCGACGATAATGGCGCCGTTGGATTCCAGCCTTTCGACGGTGTAATCGGAACGTTCCGGCACATGATCGGCAAAGACGGTCGAGCCATAGGTCGTGCGGACGCCAGCAACATCGTTGAGGTCCTTGACCGCGACCGGCAGGCCGCCGAGCCAGGAACCGGACCCGCCGTCCGAAGGATCCCCGCCTTCGATGCGCTTCGCCTGTTCGCGGGCCCGCTCGAAGCACCGCGTCGGCAGGGCATTGAGCGCCCCGTCAGTCTCCTCGATGCGCCGGAAGGACACCTCCAGCAGTTCCAGGGGCGATATTTCGCCTTCGGCCAGCAGCTGGACAATATCCCGGGCCGTCTTAAGCAAGAGGTCACGGTGGGGGACGTCACTATTCATGACGTTAGTTTAGTAAAATTGCCGGGAACTAAAAACCGCGCCGGGGAGAGGTAAAAAACGCCCGGACCTGGGCGGCCCGGACGTTTTCCGGTTGTCTTGTTTTTCCCCAAAGGCGGCCCGAAAGGCGGAAAGCAGGCCCGCTTGTTCATATTTGACGTTAACGAGCTTCCTTTTGCTTTTTTCATTACTTTTTGGCACTTCTTCTTGCCGTCAGCGAGAGCCTTTTTGGCTATATCAATAAAAGATTGGACGTTTGCGTAATGGATCCAGTTCGCACTGGCGCCGGCCAGTTCACCCTCGGCAAATTTGATGTCGGCGGCACACTGCTCTTTCCAACCGGCGGAAGCCGGGGCGGCCGTCAAACCGAAAGCAAAAAAGACAGCCGCGACGGCAAAAATGTTGATTTTATTCATTGAATTTATCTCCCTAAAAAAAAGCCGCCGCCCTTTTGTGGATTTTGGCGCGGCCGGTTAACGTGAAAGAAACCTAATAATTTTCCCTTCATACCGTCAAGCCGAATCAAGGCCCGGCGTCATTCAACCGGCGGTTCCCGTCTCCTCCCGGCCAAGGCGTTATATAAATCTTCACCACTGGGAGACGATATTCGACGGGCAAGTTTCGGCGGGGAAAGGGGAAGAGCGGGTGAATACAAACCAGATCAATCCGGAGCGGCTTCGCAAGGTGTTGGCCTTGGTCGATTCCGACAAGGAGGGCGAGGCGCTGGCGGCCTTTCAAATGGCCAAACGCTTACTGGCCAAGGGTGGAATGTCATTCCGGGATATTATTGATATCGACTTGGAACCCCCTGGTCCGGCCCCAAAAAACGATGCCAGCCGTTTAATCTGGGACGTCATAATGTTCAGGCAAAGAATTTCAGCCTTGCTGGCGGAAATAGAACAAAAATCACACGCCCTACGGGACCATGAAAACGCCGTCATGGACTTGGCTGGACAGGTTTTGACCCTGCACGATTCCTTGTACCAGAAATCCTATAAAGTAGGGTTCGCACCCCGTTGACCGCTGAAAGGCTGTACGGAAAGAATCGGATTTTCAGCAAAGCCGTCAGTCCGTCACCGGCAAGGCGAGGCCGCTGGCTTCCAGTTGCGCCCGAAGCCGGCTTTTAAGCCTTTCCAGGCCCTTAGGCGTCGCGGACTCACAGCGCGCCACCAGCGCCGCTTGTGTGTTCGAGGCGCGCAACAGCCACCAGCCGTCTTCGGTCTCGACCCGCACCCCGTCGATGTCGTGAACGGTAATTCCCTGCTCTTTTTGCAAGCGCTCCCGGACCTCGCCGATGACGGCGAACTTGCGGTCTTCGGCGCAATCGAAACGCAGTTCCGGCGTATTCACCATCGCCGGCAGGCGGTCGTGGATCTCGGCCAGGCTGTCGCCGGTCCGATTGAGCGTCGAAAGCAGCCGGACGGCGACATAGAGCGCGTCGTCGAAGCCGTAGTAGCGGTGCCTGAAGAAGATATGGGCGCTCATCTCGCCGGCCAGGGGGGCGCCGATTTCAGCCATCTTGTTCTTGATGTGGGAATGGCCGGTCTTCCACATCAGGGGCTTGCCGCCCATGCGCGCGATTTCGTCGAAGAATACCCGGCTCGACTTGACGTCGGCGATGATCGTCGCCCCCGGCTGATCGTCCAGGACTTCCCGGGCCAGGATCACCAGAAGCTGATCCCCCCACAATACCCGGCCCAGGCCGTCGATGACGCCGATCCTGTCGCCGTCGCCGTCGAAGGCGATGCCGAGGTCGCAGCCCTGCTCGGCGACTGCCAGTTTTAACTGCTCCAGGTTGCTTTCCACCGTCGGGTCCGGATGGTGGGCGGGAAACGTGCCGTCGATTTCGTCGTTCAGAAGCACATGAAAGCCGGGAAGGCCGCCGGTCATCTTTCTCAGGACTTCCCCGGTGGCGCCGTTACTGGCGTCCCAGGCCACTTTCAGGGGTTCCTCCCCGGGCTCGAAATCCTCTAACAGCCTGGCCGTGTAATTGTCGAGGATGGATTGCTCCGTCACCGCGCCGTCGCCTTCGACAAAGCCGCCGGCGGCGGCCCGATCGCCCAGCAACCGGATGTCGCCGGCGAAAAACGGCTTGCCGCCGATGACCAATTTGATGCCGTTGTATTGCGGCGGGTTGTGCGACCCGGTGACCATCAATCCGGCGTCGACGCCGAGCGTCTGTTCGGCGTAATACAGCATCGGCGTCGGCCCGAGTCCGATGCGGACAACGCCGATGCCGGTCGACGAAAGCCCCTCGACCAGGGCCGCCTCCAGTGCCGGCGACGTGAGCCGGCCGTCATAACCGACGACGGCGCTTTTGCCGCCCCGATCCAGCAAAATCGACCCGAAGGCACAGCCGATGGCGCGGGCGGCGGCGGCGTTCAGGGTGTCCGGGACAATGCCCCGAATGTCGTATTCGCGGAGGATGGTAGGATCGAGCCGGTGGCCTTCGGGCATGGGAAGCGCCTTCCTTTCGCCGGGGCCTAAGCCGTTATTCCGAGACCGCCCGGGCGCGGCCGACGCAGGTGTATCGGAAACCCGCCGCCGCCATTTCGTCGGGGTCGTAGATGTTGCGCAGGTCCACCATCACCGGCGATTTCATCAGCGACTTGACGCGTTCCAGATCGAGGGCCCGGAATTCGTTCCATTCGGTGACGATGGTCAGCGCCTCGGCGCCGGTCACCGCGTCGTAGGCGTCCTCGCACCATTCGACTCCATCGAGCAGCGCCTTGGCCTCGTCCATGCCTTCCGGGTCGAAGGCCCGTATCTTGGCGCCGCCCGCCTGCAGGCCGGCGATAATGCCGAGGCTCGGCGCTTCGCGCATGTCGTCGGTGTTGGGCTTGAAGGTCAGGCCAAGGACGGCGATCACCTTGCCGTCCACCGAGCCGCCGCAGGCGGCGACGATCTTAACCGCCATCCGTCCCTTGCGTTCGTCGTTGACGATGGTCACGGCTTCGACGATGCGAAGCGGATGGCCCGCTTCGCCCGCCGTCCGCACCAGGGCCAGGGTGTCCTTGGGGAAGCACGAACCCCCGTACCCGGGGCCGGCATGAAGAAATTTCGGCCCGATGCGCCCGTCCAAGCCGATGCCCTTGGCCACGTCCTGCACGTCGGCGTCGGTGACCTCGCAAAGATCGGCGATTTCATTGATGAAGGTGATTTTCGTCGCCAGGAAGGCGTTGGCCGCGTACTTGATCAATTCCGCCGTCGGCCGGGTGGTGAACAGGATCGGCGTTTCGATCAGGAAAAGCGGCCGGTAAAGGTGGCGCATGGTATCGCGGGCGCGTTCGCTGCCGGTGCCGATGACGACCCGGTCCGGGCGCAGGAAGTCGCCGATGGCCGAGCCCTCGCGCAGGAATTCCGGGTTCGAGACGACGTCGAAATCGGCGTCGGCGTTGAGCCCTCGAATGATCTTCTCGACCTCACGCCCGGTGCCTACGGGTACCGTCGATTTGGTCACCACCACCGTATAGCCGTCCAGGGCCGCGGCAATTTTCTCGGCCACGGCGAAAACATTGCCGAGGTCGGCGTCGCCGTTGCCTTCGCTGTTCGGCGTGTCGACGGCGATGAAGACCGCGTCGGCGCCCTTGACCGCGTCCTCGAGGCCGGTGGCGAAGGACAGCCGCCCCGACTTGACGCTGCCGGCGACCAACTCTTCCAGGCCCGGCTCGTAGATGGGCATGTCGCCGGCGTTGAGCTTCTTGATCCTGGCCTCGTCCCGGTCGATGCAGGTGACGTCGTGGCCGAACTCGGAAAAGCACGCGCCGGTCACCAATCCCACATAGCCGGCGCCGATCATCGCGATGTGCATGGCATCTCCCTTTCCGGCCCCTATCCGGCGCCGCCCAGGTCGGCCCGTTCGGCGGCGAAGGCGGCGTTGGCCTCGACAAACCCTGACTTGGTGCCGCAATCGAACCGACGGCCGTCGATACGCAGCCCATGCAGGGGAATCTTGTCGAGCATCGCCGCCAGTGCGTCGGTGAGCTGGATTTCGCCGCCGGCGCCTTCGACCTGCTTGTCCAGGTGATCGAAGACCTGCGGCTGCAGAATATAGCGCCCGATGACGGCGAGCCGGGACGGCGCCTCGGCCGGGTCCGGCTTCTCGACCACCCCGCGGGCGCGGGCAAGGCGGCCGTCGTCGTCCTCGACGTCGAGAACGCCGTATCGCGCGGTCAGCTCAATAGCCACTTCCTCGACGGCGATGACGTTGCCCCCGGTGTCCTGGTAGGCCTCCACCATCTGGGCCAGGCATCCCGGCCGGGCCTGCATCAGATCGTCGGGCAGCAGCACGGCAAAGGGACCGTCGGAAACGAATTCCTTGGCGCACCAGACCGCATGGCCCAACCCTAGGGGCTGCTCCTGGTGGGTGAAGGAAATTTTCTCAGGGTTCGGGAAATCGTCGCGCAGCGCTTTCAGCTCGGCTTCTTTTCCCCGGGCTTTGAGCGCCGCCTCCAATTCGGGGTCGGGCGCAAAATGGTCCTCTATCAGGCTTCTTCCCGGCGCCGTGACCATCACCATCTCCTCGATTCCGGCTTCCATCGCCTCTTCGACCGCGTATTGGATCAGCGGCTTGTCGACAATCGGCAGCATTTCCTTTGGCATCGCCTTGGTGGCAGGCAAAAACCGGGTCCCCAGACCGGCGACCGGAAATACCGCCTTGGTGACAGCCTTGACCATGAACCGTAACCGAAAAACCGTTGTCGGCGGCGATGGTTGCCGCACCCGTCCCTATCCCGCGAACGGGCGCGGCCTTTTTGCCATAGGGAAAGCCCTCGGGCAAGGACGACGGATCAATTCCCCAGCAACACGTCCTTGGCGCGGTTGATCTGCGCCGCCAGGTAGGTCGAGCCGCCGTGGTCGGGATGCAGGCCGGCGATCAGACGGCGGTGGGCGTCACTGATTTCCTGTTCGCCGGCGCCTTCCCCGAGCCCCAGGATTTCCAGGGCCTGGGCCCGGGTCATGGGGCCTTCGCCGGAACCGGTGCCTTTTCCGTCATCCTGGGTGGTTTGCCGCCAATCGGGATGGGTGCGGTTGATATAGGTTTCCAGCACCTGCGCCGAGGACGTGTCCTCGACCCAGCAGGTCTTCAAAAGGTCCACCAGTTCGTTCACCGACATACTGTCCAGGGTGCGGCCGGCAAAATCGCCTTCAAGCACCTGGCCGGTCATTTTTCCCGTTGCGTGATCCAGGGCCATGTGCAGGAACCGGGTTTCCACGTCGGACGACTGCCCGGCCCCTCCTTTCCCGGCGCTTCCCGGGCCGCCTGAAGCCATGCGCGAGAAGGTCTTGTACATCCGGTGTGCCTGTCGCGCCCGTATGAACCAGGGCAACAGGGCCGGCAGGGCGAATAACGCCCATGCCAACCGGCCGCTGAAAACGAAAAACAACGCCACCGCCCCGATGACCCCGAAAAGCAGTACCTTCAGCACCCTGATCAGGGTCTTAGGATCGGCGGTGGTGAACCAACGCCCGGCCAGCAATAATCCGGCCAGGAGGGCAAGACCAAGGATGAATAAGGGGAACATGCGTTCAGCCGCCCTTGACCTGGTGGGCGATCTTCAGCACCTCGCCGCCGCGTATCCTGGCCATGTCGTCCAACGCCGAGGGGCCGCCGGCGGCATAGACGGCGACGGCGCCTAAAAGGTCCTTCAACACCTGGGCGCTATTGGCGTCGAACTGGCAGTAAGCGCCGTTGGTAAGTTTGGCGATTTGCTTGAAGGCGAAAGCGGCGATCGGGTCGGCGCCTTCGTGGAACATGAAGGCCGGCACCCCCATTAGTCCCAGTTCGCCGGCGGTTTTTCCCACTTGGTCAATGTCTTCCTCGAAACAATCGCCGACGAAGACCAGGGCGTCGATTTTCCGCTCCCTGGTTTCGTTGATGGCGTGGGCGAGCACCCTTTCGATATGGGTTACGCCGGCGAGGCAGAAAACCGATGTCATCTGGCCGAGAAGTACTTTCTCTTCCACTGTCCATTGGCCGGCCTTGAACTCGCCGAACCCCCGGTAATAGGCCAGTTGGATTTCTAGCCCGCCCAAGGCTGCCGTTTCCTGAAACATCTCGCCCTGGATACGGGCCGCCATGTCCCAGGTCGGTTTGCGGCTGGCGGTGGCGTCCATGGCGAACAACAACCGCCCCGGCCGGCAGGTTTTTTTACCGACCGGCGTCAGGCGGACCTTTTCCAGGAACGCGCCAACGTCGGCCTGGGACGCTGTTTTGCTGGGAACCTTGCCGCCACCCTTTGCCATGGGCCGAGTCTACCCGGTCTTAGGATTCCGCGACAGCCCGGGAAACTTTCGGCAGATCAATCGCCCCGATTAGGGCCTCGACCTCGCGCCGCGCCGCCAGATGGGACGGGCCCAGGGCCTGCGGGCCGATGGCGTCCTTGAGGTCCATGATCGTCAGCCCGGCCAGGAACAGCTCACGGAAGATCACCCTTTCGCCGAAGCCGGGCACGACCCGGATCCCGATGCGCTTCGATAAGTCCTGCAACACGTCGTCCATCTTGCGCTTGTTGTGGGTATCGAGACTGGAAAGCCGGTTACGCATGACGATCCAATCGATGGAACCGCCGTCGCGCTGGGCCCGGACCTGTTTCTGCTTCCACACCATTTCGGCGTAATGGCTGGGTCCCATGACGGCCATGCGGGCGCCGTCCACATGGGCCAGCACGTCGAGATCGAGGAAGCTATCGTTGATCGGCGTAATCAGCGTATCGGCGTAGGAATGGGCCAGCGCCGACAACGGCCCGGCGCTGCCCGGGGTGTCGACGACCACGACATCGTGATTGATGATGCCGCCTTCCAGCAACAACCCCAGCCGTTCGGCCTTGGCCCCGTCGGGTTCGTCGGGTTCGTCCTCGCCCGCCCCCTGCGGCGGCTTGACGGTGAAGTGTTGGGGCGATTTGACGTCGCTGCCGGCAGCCTTGACAAAGGCGCGACGGTTGGCCAGGTACCGGGTCAGCGTCCCCTGGCTAAAATCGACGTCGACGCTGGCCACTGAAAAGCCCATTTGCATCAACCCGATGATCAAGTGCATGGCCGTGGTCGACTTGCCGCTGCCGCCCTTTTCGTTGCCGACGATAATGATATGGGCCCCGATACGGCTCATGCCCCCGCCTCCGGTTGCCGGCGCAGCCAGACGGCGGGGCCATCGTGAGGACAAGTGGAGGGAAGGAACGCCGGGGCCATTTTACGCACGCGGAAAATTTAGAGATTGGGTTCGCCGTCAGCTATGTATAGCCGCGAGGCAAAGGCCCGGCAACCGCCGGGCGGCACCCATGTCGCCGACCGGCGTTCAATTGACGTGGATTTTGCGGCCCGGGAAAAAGGCGTTGTAGACGAAGGCGAAGGTCGTCGTAGACCACGTCCCGGGCCTTGCCGTCCCCCTGGCCGCCCTGGGTGCGCCGGATGACCACGTTGCCGACGTCGCGGCCCTGGGCGGTGGCCCGGGTATCGAGGGCCGAGTTCTGCCCCGCCCGCCAGGTCGACACCAGACCGCCTTGGGTGACCCTGCCCCTTTCCCTGAGCAGCGGTAGGCTCCGGGCCTGGCCGTCGACGACGATCACCCGCACCATGGGGTTGATGCCCTTGGGCAGGTCGCCCTGGAACAAGAACGGAGTGGGCGAGGTGTCATAGCCGGCGTATGGGTTGGCGCCGTAGCGGCGCATGCCGGGGTCGTTGGGCACCAATACGTCGCCCCCGGGGGCGCGCTTTTTATAGTTGGCGAAGGATTCGAGCCGCGCCGGGATGGTCTTCAGCCGCTTGCCGGTCATCTCGCCGACGATGCCTTGGCCCAGGAACTGCTGCCACCAGTTTTCGGTCTGGCGATCGTACATTACCATGTCGGAATGACGCAGCTTGCCGGTGGTGCCGAAGTCCAGGACCTTGCCGTCAAGGCGGCGGTCGAAGATAATGGCCGAATTGCACAGTGGGCAATAGGTCACGGTTACCGGCACACTGCCCAGCCCGTCGTTGACGATTTCGTGCCAGGTCAGGATGCGCAGCGGATAGGCCCGGGCCTTGCCGTTGATGATCCGCCCGACCACCGGCTCCGTGTCGGCCAGGTTCTTGACTTCGGACACGGGCACGGTGCGGGGGACGGGCGGGGGACAGAGGGGGACGGGCGAAAAACGCTGGATAAAGAACTGATTAACCTCTTTCGGCTAGGGTGCGTGCGGTCGGATTCGCGGGCACAGATTGGAGCAAATCACCGATGGCGTATTTTTCACGCCTTATGGTACGGACAATCCTGGGGGCCCTTGTCCTGGCCCCGGCGGCGGCGTATGGGCAATCGTCCGCACCCGCTGGCGTCCAATTTAACGGCAGCGAAGACAAAAAAGCGGCCCGGCAAATTCCGCCTAGGGCCGTTCCCAGTAGCGCCGCCTCTTCGCGTCCTCGCCGTCCCGTCCGCCGAGGCCGGTCCAATCTGGCCCAGGCCCAGGTGACGCCGGACCCGGGACGGGTCCGCATCCAGTCTCAGGACCGTAAGGGCTATTCCCGCCTCCAGGGCCGAACGGTGGCGAAACCGCCGGCACCGCTTCCGGCGCCGCCCAGCCTGAACGTCGGAATCCGCAACCAGATGCGCAAGTTCATTCAATCGATTTCCAAGTTTACGCGCCGCTACAACCAGAATTTCGGTGTCGTCACCCAAGGCGGGCTGGAGCTTCTGATCAAGCGCGACCCGGTTGTCGGTACCCGGATTTCCCCTGCCCGCGCCTACATCCGTTCCATCGACGGGGTGATCAAGGACGGCTTGTTCTTCGGCAAAAGAGTGTTCGGCGAGCCGCCGCCCGATGAAATACTGGCCCGCCACCTGCGGCTGATGGACATCGCCAAGGCCAACGGACTTCGCGTCCTTGTCGTCGATTACGGCACCGACCCCAAAACCGCCGACGAATCGCGAAGGCGGAACAAGGAAAAGGGTTACGTTTCGATCACCGCCCCGGTGCCGCTGGCCGATCTTAATTCGCTGCCCCCCTATCCCCGGCGGCCTTACGGCGAAAACGCCAAATCCATGTTATCGCTGAATAACGTGTCGAACTTTGCCTACATCTCGAATTCCAAGGCCTTCGGGCGGGCCGACGAATTCGCCCTGAAGATGCACGGCACTAATTACGACCTGTTGATCGTCGATGTCTACCAGGGCCGCAAACCGTTGAGCAAACAGGCCGTTGCGACCCTGAAATATAAGAAACTGGGGGCCCGGCGGCTGGTCTATGCCACCGTCGACATCGGCACCGCCGCCAGCTTCCTCTATTACTGGAAAGCGAACTGGGGCGAAGGCTCGCCGATGTGGATCAAGGCGCCGGTGCGCGACGACCCCGACAGCTACCACGTGGAGTTCTGGCGCCCCGAATGGCAGCGCATCATTGCCGGCGATACCCAGTCCTACGTCTACGGCATCATCGCCCAGGGCTTCGACGGGGTGGTGCTGACCGGAGTCGAAGAGGCCTACCGGTTCTTCGAAGGCGCAGAGCAAGAAGAAGAGGCCCCGGGCCAGTAACCCCTCTTACCCGCCGTTCTTTTTCGGACGCAGGTTTTGCCAGTCCTCGTCGGACAGCATCGAGGCGAAATTGAACTGGCCGGCGCCGGCCAGCCACCTGCCGCCGTCGATGGTCACCACCTCGCCGGTGATGAAGCCCGATTGGTCGCTCAACAAATAAGCCGCCAAGTTGGTCAGCTCGTCGTGGTCCCCGGTGCGGCCCAGGGGATTGCGGGTCTCGAAGGCCTCGGCCAGGTCTTGGCGAGGCAACAGCCGCGACCAGGCGCCCTCGGTCGGGAAGGCGCCGGGGGCGATGGCGTTGAGGCGGATGTTTTTCGGCCCCCATTCGACGGCCAGGCTGCGGGTCATCGCCAACACCCCGGCCTTGCCCATGGCCGACGGCACCACATAGCCCGATCCGGTCCAGGCATAGGTGGTGACGATGCTGAGCACGTTGCCGGGGCGCCTTTCGGCGATCCACCGCTTGCCGCATTCCAGAGTCATGTAAGCGGAGCCGTGGAGCACGATATTTACCACCGCATCGAGGGCCCGGTGCGACAGGTCCTCGGTGCGTGATAGGAAGTTGCCGGCGGCATTGTTGACCAGGGCGTCCAGGGGGCCGTTGTCCCAGACCTCGGCCAGCGTCCGTTCGACCGCTTCCGGGTCGCGGATGTCGAGGCGCTTCCAGGAAATACCGCCGCCGGTTTCCCCTGCTAGTTCCCCGGCGGTTTCCTTCAGCACGTCCTCCCGGCGGCCGCAGATCACCACCCCGGCGCCCAGTTCCATGAACCGCCGCGCCATGTTCTTGCCGAGCCCGGTGCCGCCGCCGGTAATGAATATCCGTTTGTCCTTGAGGAGGTCGGAAATAAACATGGTCAAAGCCCCTGCTTGTGGCGATGACAAAGAATATACCCGGCCGCCGCCAAATTGCTATGATCGGGAAAAAGCCGCCAGGGAGAGACTTGGGGGAGAGATGCTCAAGGAAGCGGAAAGCTACGAAGAGGTCTACGGGTCCTTTGCCTGGGAGGTGCCCCAGTTCCTCAACATGGGCGTCGAGGTTTGCGACAAGCACGCCGACGCCGACGGCGCCCGGACGGCGCTGATCTTCGAAAACGAAAACGGCGACGTCACCCAGTACAGTTTCCAGGCCCTGAAGGGCCTTTCCAACAAGTTCGCCAACCTGCTTAACGCCAAGGGCCTCGAGAGAGGCGATCGGCTGGGCATTCTGCTGCCACAGTCGATGGAAACGGGCATCGCCCACCTCGCCGCCTGGAAGGCGGGGTTGATCTCGATCCCGCTGTTTACGCTGTTTGGAGAAGATGCGCTGAAATTTCGCCTTTCCGACAGCGGCGCCCGGGCCCTGGTTACCGATACGGAGAACCTGGGCAAAATCGAGGCCATCCTGGGCGACCTGCCGGACCTGGAGGTAGTTTTCGTCACCGGCGCCAGGCGGGACGGCAACGCCATCGTCGACCTTTGGCAAGGGCTGGACGCCGCCCGCAACGCCTTCGCCCCGGTCAACACCGGCGCCGACGAGCCCGCGTTCATCAGCTATACGTCGGGGACCACCGGCAATCCGAAGGGCGCGCTGCACGCGCATAGGACCATGATCGGCCACCTGCCGGGAATGGAATTCCCGCACGAATTCTTTCCCCAGGCCGGCGACTTGATGTGGACGCCGGCCGACTGGGCGTGGATCGGCGGTCTGATGAACGCCTTGATGACGGCCTGGTATCACGGCGTTCCGGTGCTCGCCCACCGGGCCCGCAAATTCGACCCCGAACACGCCGTCCGATTGATGGCCCGCCACCAGGTCCGCAACACCTTCATGCCGCCGACGGCGTTGAAGCTGATGCGCGAGGTGGAAAACCCGGCCGAACGGTTCGGGGTCAAGCTGCGCACCGTCGCCGTCGCCGGCGAGCCGATGGGAGCGGAGCTTCTGGATTGGGGTAGGCAGGCGCTCGGTGTCGGCTTCAACGAATTCTACGGTCAGACCGAATGCAACCTGGTGACGGCCAATTGCGGCCGCATCATGGAAGCCAGACCCGGCTCCATGGGCCGGGCCGTCCCCGGCCACCGGGTCGAGATCATCGACGCCGACGGCAATATGCTTGGGCCCGAGGAAGAGGGCCATATCGCCGTCAACAGCCCCGACCCGGTGATGTTCCTGGAATATTGGAACGACGCCGAAGCGACCAAGGAAAAGTATCTCGGCGACTGGCTTTTGACCGGCGACCGGGGGGCTAAGGACGCGGACGGATATTTCTGGTTCTTAGGGCGCGAAGACGACGTTATCACGTCGGCCGGCTACCGCATCGGTCCGGGCGAGATCGAGGACTGCCTGGTCCGCCATCCGGCGGTAGCGCTGGCCGCCGCCATCGGCATCCCCGACCCGCTAAGGACCGAGCGGATCAAGGCGTTCATCCAGCTCCGCCCCGGCAACAACGGCGATCCGGATCTGGAACGGGATATCCGGGATTTCGTCAACCGGCGCCTGTCGCCGCACGAAAAGCCGCGCCTCATCGAATTCGTCGATACGTTGCCGATGACGGCGACCGGAAAGATCAAGCGCAAGGACCTCCGCGACGCCGAGATCGCGAAACTGGAAAAAGAAAAAGAAGCGTGAGGGTTTAAACCTCGGTCCGGGTGACCCCTTCGATGACGAAACCGTCGCCGGGGGGGAAACGCTCTTCGATCAACTGTCGGGCATGGGTTTCGTCGCGGGCAGTCACGTCCCGAATCTGGACATCCGCCCATTGGTCGTCGAAGAAGTCGTGGCTTTGGTTTTCCTTGACTAGGGAACGTACTTCCCTGTTGAAAAGGAAAACCTCGAAGATTTGATGGCCATTGATCGGCAGGTGAAGCATGGTCAGCTCCTTATCCGGTTATCTTAATTTATCCGGTTCCCCCTAGGAGCCTGTCCCTCTATTTATTGCCTTGGGCTATTTAATGCCTTGGGTTCGCCCAGGGCATCTTGGTTGAGGTTGACCTAATCTTATGGGTAAAATTGTTAACACAGGGTTTAACAAAGTCGAGAAATAATTCCTGTAGCGTTGATTTTTTTCAATACTTACTTTTCCGGCTCCGCCCTTGCGAAAAGTCACGCAAGCGTTACTTCCTGCCCGATACGAAGCCCCTATAATTGCCGCCCGCAACGCCAATCATTCCTTTTGACGGGATATCCATGAGCAAAACCATCGATTATTATTTTTCCCTGGTCTCCCCCTATACTTATCTGGGCGAGGTTGTGTTCACCGAAATTGCCGCCCGCCATGGCGCCGCCGTCCACAGAAAGCCCATGGAACTGGGGAAGATATTTCCCCAGACCGGCGGCTTGCCCCTGCCCAAACGGGCACCGGCGCGTCTGGTCTACCGGATGACGGAACTCAAACGGTGGCGCGAATACCGCGGGCTTCCCCTGAACCTAGAGCCGAAGTTCTTCCCGGCCGCCGAATGGCCGGCGGCGGGGATGGTCATCGCCGCCGAAAACCAGGGATTAGATTCCGCCGCCCTGGTCAACGGTATCCTGACCGCCGTCTGGGCCGAGGAACGCGACATAGCCGATGCCGGCACCTTGAAGGCGATCGCCGGCGAACGGGGGCTGGACGGCGAGGCGCTTTTGGCGGCGGCCGACGACGAAAGGGTCAAGGCAGCCTATGGCGAAAACACCGAACAGGCCCTGGCGGCAGGCGTTTTCGGCGCCCCCAGTTATGTCATCGATGATGAATTGTATTGGGGTCAGGACCGGTTGGATTTTCTGGACCGGGTCCTGGGCGATTCCTGATGGGCCGGCCTGGCGGGAGAATTGGCCCGGGAAAAAGCCTTATTCGTCTTCCTGGTGTTCGTAGTGTTCCGCGACGTTGTCGATAATGAACCCCTGGCCCGGGGGATAGCGGGATTCGATCTGGGCCCGGGCCTTATCCTCGTTGTCGGCGCTCACATCGATGTATCGGAATTCAGCCCATTCGTCGTCCCATTGGGGATGATGTTCGCCGGCCTCGACCATTTTGCGGACTTGGGTGTTGTAAACGGTAACTTCGTACTTGGCCATTGGAATGGCTTCCCTCCCCAAAAATGCGCTTTAGGTTTTCTTGCAACGTGGAAATTATATCACCATCCGCCTTCGATTATCATCATGTATTCGTTCCAAATTAACGAACTCTTTTATGCCGTTTTTCCATCCTCGAATGTGACGGGGATCACAGCCCGGCTAATTCCACCGGCGGGTCCCCCGGCGGGCAATGGGTTTAAAAATTTCCGTTTCAGGTGTTAGACTTCCCCCGATGACGCGTTTGTTGGCGATTTCCGCCGTGGCCTTTGGGTTATGGCTCCTTCCTTACTCGGGCGACGCCCAGGATATCAGCGTTGAAGCCCGGGTCATCGACGGCATGACCCTGGAGGTCCAGGGCCAACGCCTGCGTCTATTCGGCATTGATGCGCCCGACCTGAAACAAACCTGCCGCTGGCCCAACAAGGTCATTCCCTGTGGCTAGGTATCGAAGACGGCGATGATGGATCTGGTGGCCCAAACACGGGTGGTTTGCGCAGCTCTCGACAAAAAACGTACGGGGGTCCGGCTTGCCCGTTGCCGCGCCGGTGGTTTCGATATCGGCGCCAACATGGTGCATACGGGCTGGGTCTTGGCCTTTAGGCCCGAATCCGTCGCCTATGTGGAAACCGAAAACAAAGCCAAAAAGGCCCACCGGGGCCTTTGGAAAGGCGATTTCACCGTGCCCTGGGAATGGCGTCAAAACCAATGACCCGTCGATAATACTGGGGGATGCTAGGAGATGCCAGGGGATGCCCGGGGGACTCCAAGAGCGTAATGGTGTTATAATGATGCCTCTCAAGTGGGTACGGGGGCGGCGGTAAAAGGCGGAACCGCCATTAACTCCTCGTTAACGCGTGCCGTGGATGATAAGGGCGGTTGAGGTTGAGGACGGAATTATGGCGGACGAAGAAGAACAAGCACCAGAAACTCAAGATTCCGACAAACCGACCACGGATGTGGAAGCCCTTCTGGACGTCGAGGTCGAGATTACGGCCATCCTGGGTACGACGAACATGCCAATTTCCCAAATTCTCAAGCTTGGCCGCGGCGCTGTGGTGCAATTGAACCGCTCCGTCGGCGAGGACATCGAGGTCCACGCCAACAATCGGCTGGTCGCCAAAGCCGAAGTCATCGTCGTCGATAACCGCCTGGGCGTGACCATGACCAAAATCATCAAAATAACTTGAGAGTTTCCCATGGGTACGGAATCCGAGATTTACCGCACCGCCAACCTGCTGATCCAGCAATACGGCGAAATGGCGCCGCCGGCGGCCTTTATCCGCGCCGATCAGTTGTTTGACAAAGGCGACATCTCCGGCCGCCGGGTTTGGCTCCGCATAGCCCGGGTCGCCGAAGACCTGTTGTCGGAAAAGCGCCCGGCGAACGTTTCCATTCACTAGGCCCCGAAAACGCCCCCCCCCGGCGGCGTGACTGGTTTCCGGGCTCGACCGCCCGTGGGCCGGTTGAGGCGTATCAACTTCGGCCAAATCACGATAGTTTAGGATTGGGCGGTTCGCCGCCCGGGCCGCCGCCCGGACCCCACCCGTCGAAACGTCGGACGGCTTGGTATTCGCGTCAAGGAGGAGACCCCCATGACTTCTCATCCGCGCCTTCTCGGTCTCGGTACCGCCGTGCCCGGCCACGTCTTCGTCCAGGACGAGGTGAAGGCGTGGGCGGCCAGGCTTTTCAACGGCCGCACCGCCGATATCAAGCGCCTGATGCCGGCCTTCGACAACGCCGGTATCGAAACCCGGTATTCCTGCGTGTCGCTGTCGTGGCATGAAAACGGCCACGGCTGGGTTGAAAAAAACCGGCTTTACCTGAAAAACGCCGTCGATTTGATGAGCCGCGCCGCGTTGGGCTGCCTCGAAAGCGCTGGCCTTGGCGTCGACGCGGTCGATGCGGTGGTGGCGGTCTCGTCGTCCGGTTTCGCCACCCCCAGCCTCGACGCCCTGGTCATCGAGCGTCTCGGGCTCGGCCGGGACACGGCCCGTCTGCCGGTGTTCGGGCTCGGGTGCGCGGGCGGCGTCATCGGCCTGGCGCGGGCGGCCGAACTGGCCCGGGCGGAGCCGGGCCGGCGGGTCCTGTTCCTGGTGGCGGAACTGTGCGGGCTCACCTTCCGCCCCAAGGACGCTTCCAAAAGCAACGTCATCGCGACGGTGCTATTCGGCGACGGCGCCGCCGCGGCACTGATATCGACGTCGGGCGAAGGGCCGGAAATCCTCCATCCCGGCGAACACACCTGGGCCGGGACTCTCGACGTGATGGGGTGGAACATCGAGGACGACGGATTCGGGGTGCTGTTTTCCCAGGACATCCCGTCCCTGGTGACGCGGGAACTGCCGCCCGTCCTCGATGCCTACCTCGGCCGTCACGGTATGGTCCTCGACGACTTCGACGGCTTTATCTGCCATCCCGGCGGGGCCAAGGTGATAGCCGCCCTGGAACGGGTTTTCCAGGTCTCCGACGGCAGCCTGGGCCATGCCCGGGGCGTACTCAGGGATTACGGCAACATGTCGGCGGCGACGGTGATGTTCGTCCTCGACCGGGTTATGGCCGAGGGTAAAAGCGGACGTTACCTGATGTCGGCCCTGGGGCCGGGGTTCAGCGTCGGTTTCCTGACCCTGAAAATCCCGTGAGCGCCCCGGGACCCTGGGTTTGGCTGATCGTCGGATTGGTCGCCGTGCAGCGGCTGGCGGAAATGTTCCATGCCCGGCGCAACACCCTGTGCCTGCTGGCCGAAGGCGGCGTCGAATCCGGGGCCGGCCATTATCCGCTGATCGTCGGCCTGCACGTGGCGTGGCTGGCATCGATGCTGATCCACGTGGCGCCGGATACGCCCGTCCATTGGCCGTTTCTTTTCGCCTATTTGATTCTGCAGGGGTTCCGCGCCTGGGTGTTGGTGAGCCTGGGGCGTTTCTGGACCACTCGCATCATCACCGTGGCCGGCCTGCCTTTGGTGCGGCGCGGGCCCTACCGGTTCTTCCGCCATCCCAATTACATGGTCGTCGCGGCCGAGATCGCGGTCCTGCCGCTGGTGTTTGGCGCCTGGGAGATCGCGCTGGTCTATTCGGTCCTCAATGGGGCGATGATGGTCCATCGCATCCGGGTTGAAAACCAGGCGTTGTCGGCCAGGCCCGGATATTCAGAAATCCCATGACTTGGTAATTCAGTCTTCCGGGTCACCGCCCTGGGGATCCAGGTATTTCTGGTAAAAGATCAACCAGACCTTCGCGGCCGCCCATAGAAGGACCATGATCGCCACCCCGAGCCCGTATATCTTCAGATAGGCCAGGGCCTGACCGGCCATGAAACTCATTTCTTCCCCTTTGCCGCGCTCCCGCGGCCCTGCCCTTCGGCGTCTTTTTCGACGCATTGGAAGGTGCTGATTTTCTTCCTCAACCCGAGGATCGGACCGGCCTGTTCAATGCCCATTTGAACCCGCCGGGCGAACTTGGCGTATTTGGCGCAGTGGCTGTCGGCCATCGCCTGCGCCACCCCCGGTTGGGTGGCAAGGTGTTCGATGGAAATCTCGTTTTTATCGGCCTTGAGGGTGCATCCGCCGACAACGGCGGCGGTCAAAAGGATTGCGGTTCGGACAAGGGTCATAACCCCCTGACGGTACACCATTGACGGCCGCCGGGGCAAAAACGCCTGCCTCTCAAGCCCGGCGGGGAAATCACGGCTTGGGGAATTATTTTCGTGGGGATTGATTCGACAACTTAAAGGAATCATAGGCGATCTTGCCGCCGGCGTGGAAAAACCTCTCGATGTCGGACGACGAACAGCCAATCGCCGCTTGCGCCATCAGCGCCACAGTGAAAACAACTCCGAAGGAGCGAAGGGTTTTCATTCTTCCTTCTTGATGTAGAGCCGGAGGAATTTTTGCCGCTCTTCTGCGTATTCGAATATGACCCTGAAATTTTTATTAACCAGGTCGTCGTCCGTGTCCTCGATAATGATCTTCCATTCGCCTTCGCAGTTGTCATCCAGCCAGTCCTCGATGACGCCGATGGAGCCGGAGGTCTTGCAGGTAACGTCGTAGGATATGCCCCGGCGCTCTTCTTCTGACCGGCGCTCGGGTTCCTGACGTTTTTCCTCGCCCTCGAAGGGTTCCTCGTTTTGGCGACGTGCTTCGTCGGTACGACGCGTCGAATCGACCGCCGAGCGTTGTTCGCTGGGAAGGGACCCTTCGCGTTCGCTCGCTTCTTCCGGGCTTCCTTCGGTTTCAGGTAGTTCTTCTTCACCGTCTTCGGGCAAATTCCAAACGCCGTTCATGATTCCTCTCTGGGCATACGATCTTATGGCAGATTATATCATCTCCCGAACCAGGACAAAATAATGGCTTGGAGAGGGGCTCGTTCAAAACCATGATGAATATTCTTTCCACCGAACGGGCGCCTGCTATGGTTTACCCCTTGCGGTCGGCAACCGAGGAGGATGCTTCATGCCACAGGATCTTGAAATCCGCAGCCAACATTTCCTGAAAGAGATGGAACAGGCGATCCAGCTCGCCAATCGGGAGATTCTCTCTCAGCGGCTTCCGCCGATCACCAAGGAGAATCTTCTTCCGCTGGCGGTTTCGGTGGCCAGGCTGCGCAGCCAATATCTTGCCGAAGCGTTCAGGATCGCCGAAGCCGATGCCGGCGGGGCGCCCAAGGAAGAGGAAATCAAGGCCCTGAGATTTCACCGCGAGATGTATGAGGAGGCCCGGTTGGCCTTCGATTCTCTTATCCATGTCATCGATCGGGGATATGTGGAAATGGGAGAATAGCCGGGGTCGACGACGCCACCATCGAAATTAGCGACGCGCCGTGAAGCGGATGGGTGTTTACCATCGCCTTTCCCCGCCAACGGGCGCAAATGGGTTATTGACGGGACCGGCCTTGATGGCGGAAAAGAAAACATCGGTTAATGAAAACCGCCTTGCGCCCATGAAAAAATCAGCCCCCCGCGGGAAAGCCCTGTTGATTTCCCTGATCCCGGCCGTTATCGGCCTGTTTTTTCTCGCCTCTCCCGCCGGCGCCACCGGCAGCGCCGAAAAAGGCCGAGCCATTGCCGAAAAGCATTGTTCCCGGTGCCATGTGGTCGGCGCCCATAACCCGATGGGCGGGATCGGGTCCACGGCGTCCTTCCAGATGATCGCCAAGATGCCGGATTACCTGGAACGCTTTCAAACCTTCTATGCCCGCCGGCCGCACCCGGCGTTCCTGCGCATTCCCGGGGTGCCGAGATGGAGCAACCTGCCGGCCTATGCCGCCGAGTTCTCCATCACCCTCGACCAGGTGGACGACATCGTCGCCTTCGTCAAGACTCTGGAAAAAATGCCGATCCGGCGCAAAAAACGCAGGCCCCAAAACCAACGCCGATGAACGACCTCGACGAAACCGATATCGACGCCGCCCTCGAAGACGCCCGGGACCACCATCAGGCCGGGCGTCTGTCCGAGGCCGAGACGCTTTACCGCCAGGTCCTTGACGCCCAACCGCGGGCGGCTGAGGTGCTGAGCAAGCTGGCGGCGGCCCTGGCCGGCCAGGGCAAGCTTGATGATGCCGGCGAAACGCTCGGCCGGGCCCTCGATATCGACCCCGATCTCGTCGAAGCCCACAACAACCTGGGCACCGTCCAGCAAATCCGGGGCGACCTGGAAGACGCCGCCCGATCCTACGGCCGGGCGCTGGCCATCGATCCAAGCCATGCGTCGGCCCATGTCAACCTGGGCCACGTTCTCAAACGCCAGGGCAAGCTGGAAGACGCGATCGTTTCCTACCGCCGGGCGCTGGTCATCGACCCCGGCTTCGCCGAGGCCCATAACGGCCTGGGAGTGTCGTTGCTGGTTCAGGGAAAGTCGGAAGAGGCGGCCGTTTCCTTCGCAAACGCATTGAAGATCAGTCCCCAACACGCCGAGGCCCACAACAACCTCGGCAACGTGTTGAGGAACCAGGGCCGGCTGGATGAAGCCGTGGCGTCGATTCAACGGGCCCTGGCGTTGGCGCCTGACCTGGTCGAGGCCCATATCAACCTCGGCAACACGAGGAAGAGCCAGCGGAGAGTCGATGACGCCGCCGAGGCCTATAGGCGGGCGCTTTCCCTCGACCCGGCAAACCCGGAGGCGCATTGGAATTTCGCCCAGGTGCTCCTGTTGGTGGGCCGGCTCAGAGAAGGCTGGGCCGAATACGCCTGGCGCACCAAATGCGAGGAGTTCAGGGCCGTAAACTGGAACTTCAAGCAGCCCCTGTGGGACGGCTCGGACCTGGGAGGCAGGACGGTGCTGCTTTACACCGAACAGGGCTTCGGCGACACCATCCAGTTCCTCCGCTACCTGCCGATGGTCGCCGCCCAGGGGACGGACAAGGGCGGCGACGTGATCCTGCAATGCCCGCCCCCGTTGACGCGGCTGTTCGAGGCGGCGCCGGCGGCCGACGGCATCCAGTTAGTGACCAAAATCGGCGATACCCCTTTCGACCTCCAGGCGCCGCTGCACGGCCTGCCCGGCCTCTTCGCCACCACGCTGGACACTATCCCCGCCGATGTCCCCTACCTGCGCCCGCCCGGGGACACCCCGCCGGCCCTGGAAACATCGGGCGGCTTCAAGGTCGGCCTCGTCTGGGCCGGCAACTCCAAACACAAGAACGACGCCAACCGTTCCGTTGGCTTTGAGCGATTTCAGCCGCTGCTGGATATCAAGGGCGTCGATTTTTACAGCCTGCAGGTGGGCGAGCGAAGCCGCGACATCGGCGCCCCGGGACTGAGTGGACTCGACGGCAAAATTTCCGATCTAGGCAAGGACCTGGGCGACTTCGCCGATACCGCGGCGGCGGTCGGGCAACTGGACCTGGTCATCACCGTCGACACCTCGGTGGCGCACCTGGCGGGCGCCCTTGGGACGCCGGTGTGGACGCTTCTGCCGTGGGTGCCGGACTGGCGCTGGCTGCTGGACAGGGACGACAGCCCCTGGTATCCGACCATGCGGCTGTTCCGCCAGCCGGCGGCCGGCGACTGGGACGCCGTTATCGGTGAAGTCGGGGCAGCGCTTCGCGATCAGTTCGAAGGCGGCTCATAGGCCCCCCATGGCCCCCTGGGCCTACTTTTTCCTACCCCGGTACCGCCCGATCATACTAAAAGGGTACCGGCTTCAGGCAACTACAAACAGGGACCGCAGTGGGAAATTCGTGGCCGAGACTCCGTTTAAGTATCACTTCTTGCGTTACAACCAATACGGGGTGCTGAGGGCCAATTGGCCGCTCAAGTTCTGCCTCA